>CANQUG010000026.1 GCA_947626985.1 uncultured Lachnospiraceae bacterium
TGCAACCTCCACCTGTATGGCGATTGCGGAGGGTCCTCCTCCATCTCACAAAGAGCATTGCCTTTACTATATAAAAAGTACTGGCATTCAGGACACACTATGTGATAAACTTTGATTATCCATGGATATACCTCCATTGTATTTCGTGCGGTTTGCCAGATATTCATCCATTATACAACGGGGGTATTATTTGGGTACTCTGTTTATCGCCACTTGCGTCCGCTAGTCTCCTCAGCTCCGCTGGGGGATTTATACTGTTTCATTAACACACCTTATTTTTGTAATTACAACAGCAAATTCATATATTCTTCATATTCCACTTTATATATCAAATTCCCATTAAACAAACTAAGCCAAGATAAAAAATCAAAATTTGAAAGTCTGTTTCTTTCTAGATCCATTCTGGTAGAATAACTTCCATCTCTCACATGTTCGCAATACCTTGCGTCATATTTTGCCCAATATAAACGAATCATCGGCTTATCAATCAATATCATACTGTTTTTTAAAAGCGTCCAATATCCCAGAATAGAATCTTCACATATTTCACCAGTACTCTCAAAAAAGCTTTTTATGATATAAATCTCCGCTGTTCCTTTTTTCTCCGCCAACATTTTACGAGTCATGTTCACTCTGTCAATCGACCGCCTCTGATTAAGCGGAATATCTAGCATTTTTTTTATATCTTTCCAATATCCAAAATATAAGAAATCAGAGATATAATATGGTTCAAACATACTGCCATATTCTGTTGCCAAAGTAACAATTCGGTAATTTAGACTTGATGATCCTGTAACCGGATACTCATTCAACAAATTTTTCAAAAAAGTAAACGCATACGGATGGCTGATTCTCTGATCAGTCCTAGTCTTGCAGATATAATCCGCTTTCATTTCAAGCGCCTTCCTTATCCCTGCCTGCATGGAAACAATCTGATAATTGATATTTCCAATACCACCATATTTCGGCGGTTTGGAAACGACCACAATCGCTCCGGTCTGTTTCAAACGCTGGATCGTTTCCTGGCTCTCTGTTTCCCATGTCGATACTATAATAAGAAGGTTCCCTTTCATCTGCCTATAATAGAGAATCGTATTAACTGTAAAATCATCTGTATGCAGTATTGGTCCCTGTAATACCACAGCAATTAATTCCGTTTCCGCTATAGCCGGCAGCTCACATTCTATATCTGGCTTTACCGGCCGCAAATGATGGGACACATATAAACCCGTGCCTTTTTCAATATTACGGCAGAACTGTATCATGAACTCTTCTATGATTTTCTTTTCACCATAAAGCTTTTCCGCCAACTTTAATGGAAATAAAAAAAGGGCGCTCCATACAGAGACCAGTTTTCCAAACAATACTTTCATTACATACTTCAACTCCAATAATTATAGATGATAAACACCTGGTATGTCGCAAATATTATGACAGTCAAGCACTATTTTGTTCTTTAACTTATACATATTCTTCTTAATCTCATCATGCTTAACCATAATAACGACAAAATCTATACTGTTCAAAAATTCGTCAAGATTATGATATTGGTTGTCAACAATATCTCTTTCAACAAATGGATCATAAACCTTTAATACAGGAGCAAGATGTCTCTTTTGGCTGTCAATTAGCTGCAAAGTAGGAGACTCTCGACAATCATCTACATTTTCTTTATAAGTTAAACCATAGAGTCCTATACGCGAAATATTGGTTATACCTCTTTCATCCATAATGGAAGCGATTCTCTGCAAAACAAAATCCGGCATACTATCATTGGTCTTCATAGACTCATCAATGACTTTAGCCAAACTCGGATAATCTCCTACAAGAAACCACGGATCCACACTAATACAGTGTCCACCCACTCCCGGACCAGGTTGTAGAATATTTACTCTGGGATGCATATTGCATATCCGAATAATTTCATACACATCCATATTATCATGTCTACATATTTTCGCTAATTCATTCGCAAAAGCGATATTGACCGCCCGAAATGTATTTTCCACCACCTTCGTCATCTCCGCAGTTCGTATATCTGTAACTACAATTTCACCTTGACAAAAAGAAGAATACAGATTCCGAATTCTCTCCCCGACACTCACATCATCAGCACCGATTGTCCGGTTATTATGAAGCAATTCATATATCATGTTACCTGGTATAATCCGCTCCGGAGCATGAACTAACTGAATATCACACCCCGTTCTGCGTCCCGAATTTTCAATGACCGGTCTGATATACCTATCAATCGTTCCCGGTGAAATCGTTGATTCTATCACTATAGTTGCTCCTGTGGGACATACCGCTAATACAGATTTTATTGCTGCAACTACAAAGCATGGATCAACCTTCTTGCTAAACTTATCATATGGCGTCGGGACAGAAACAATATATGTATCCGTAATCTGATATTCTGAACTGAACCTGATCCCGGCCGATACCGCCGACTCAAACAATTCTACCAGACCGGTTTCCTTAAATGTTATATGACCAGCGTTCAGGGAGCTTACGAGCCCTTCATTATAATCCGTACCAACCACTTCAATTCCATGACTTGCCATCATTAAAGCAGTCGGCAACCCAATATAACCCAATCCTATCACATTAACCACTTTCATATCCTCGCTTTCGCTTTATTGTATTTAAAAAATCTTATCCTTTTGAATTCTAAAGCTGATAAAAAACTATATCTACCATCGGCCTTACCACGATAATCCAAAGAACCGGAAGACAGTCCAAAGCCAAAGCGACCCCCACATTTCTTAACAGATATATCAACAGAAGCATCACCGTCAGACCACATATTTTCATATTATTTTTGAAAATTCTAATGCATTATCAGCAATCTCGTAAAGAAAAATGACTCTCTAAATTTTAGATGGGTTCTTTGGATTTTGAGGAAATTCCCCCTACATCCCCTTGATTCTGAGGCATTCTACATAAAACCGCTTCTGGTGCCTCACCTTTCGCTTATCCTTTTATCCTATCCGTACCCTTTGCCCATTATTGTTCTTCTCTCCCGCATTTCTTTTCTTCAGACTCTGCGGCGGTTCCATTGTAGTAGTAACACCAACCTATCCCGGAAACACGGCCATACACCCCTGACTCGCCGAAACCCTCATTTCCAACGCCGTCCAGCATAACCACCCCACCGAACTTTTCATCTCTTATCCCAGACTCAGCATCTCCTCGCACCTTTTCCTCTCCATGTGGGCTAGGCTCAATGAAACCGTCGCCTACATCCATGATATGACGGTAAATACCTTTTCCACCAGCGACATTGTCCTTTCCGTGATGAAGGAGTATGTCGAAAATTAAGAAATCAGGCTTCCCCAGACAATCTGCATTGATGAGTTTAATAGCTTCTCCAATTCCAAGAACCCTGCACGGAAACGCTACAATACTTAAATACCACTGTATCATTTCCGATGCCAATCGTGATGTTGTCCTTGACATCCTCACCACCATTTACCATGACTTCCTCAGGGATTATTTCTTCCAATTTCCTCTCGAAGAGCGCTCCAAAGTCCATTTCATCTGCTGTGATATACACGCCGACTTTGCCACACCCACTTCTTCCTGTTTTCCCAAGGCCGTCATCTGCTATGACAACTTCCATGTCATCCGCCTCCTGAACCAGCGTATGGATGACCTGTGAATCTGCATCCAGAATGCGTTCCGCTTTCAGAACGATATCCTTTCTTATATCATCCTCAAGCATTCCTCCCACCTGCTCAACACCGCAGATCAGAATCAAGAATCCTATTGGAAAAGCCATGCCCGGCAGAAGTTCCAGCGGCTCGATAAGATTTTCGAGCTTTCCCCGACATTCGCTGCATGTATGATGACCTCCAGAACTTCCATACGATCTTCCACAAGTCACAGTTTTCAATCCAGTGCCTCCTGCTCTCCAAATGGATCAGCCAATATCTGTCTTCCGAAGTTTCGGAACTACATCGGGCCTCCAAGAGCACCCGCCAGGCCCGCAAAGAAATCCTTCTTGCCTCCGGGCTGGGTCCGCATGGAACAATCCACTTGTTCCCTCACCGGTAAAAAATAAAAACAAAGAGGCTTAACCATGAATGAGAAAAACAAACTAAGACAAGGTTAACTCCTACAGCGTTTCATTCTTACACTCCCTGATATAGTCCACTATAGGTCGTACTTGGAAGCTCCAACTTAACCTTCTTTCCGCATATTCACGCATTGAGGATATGATTTCCTTCTTTCCATATTTAACTACTAAATTTCTATAGAATAATAGAATGTCATTTATATTTATTGGTTGATCTGAAGCCTCTATCGTCAATGCATAAGCAAAATCTTCGGTGAAATCCACATCGTCATATGCTTTTATAAATGGAATGCCCCTTGCGCAATACTCTCTTGCCTTCAGTGTACTTACCTGTTTCAAATCAATTCTATGAATACCTAAACTTGCAACAGCAATATCCGCACTATTAAAAATCTGATCCAGTTCTTTACCACTCTTCTTCCCGTGAAATGTTACATAATCAGCAGTTCCCGTTTGTCTAACTAAATCTTTATATTCAGATAAAGCGGGACCTTCACCCACAAAATCAACCATAACGGTTATGGAAAAAGATCGCGCATAATATAATTGCAAGCCTTTAATTAGGCGATCATACCCATGCCAAGGAGCGAACATCGCCACTGCAACTATATGGATTACATTCCTTTGATTATCATTTGTTTTTCTTACTGGAATTGACGTTAAATTTATTCCATTCTGTGTGCGTATGGTTTTTATCCCCCAAATTGACTTATGCTCAGAAAATGTAACAATTCGATCAATATAATGCACATATTTCTTTCTATTAAATCGATCTTTTAACAAATGTATATATCTTTTATATATTTTAGTAAATTCCGTATCATAAGGAAAGGTAGGTAATTCTAATATTAAATTTATATTTGGATTATTCTGTTTAATTTTCCTTAGCAAACGAATAAAAGAGCCTGTACAGTATGGTGGCCTTCGTATATAAATATAATCTACATCTTCAAACTCACGTTTATAAGTCCAAGTTGGGTTAATATTAATAAATGGTATACGAGACAATATTTTCGATATAACCGTATGTGTTTCTAACGCCGTTATTAGGGAACAATTCAAATCCCACTCATTAAACGCTTCTATCTGAGCTAAAACTTTTTTTTCAATACCTGTCGGTGAATTAATGTCAATATCCTTATAATACAAAAATATTCCTTTCATACCTGTTCCGTCTTCCTTTTTCTATAATAATTCTGTTTCCTTTTATCATAATAAAGACACCATGAAAAAAACATCCAAAAACTGGGGGCCAACCAATATGAATTGCTAAAACTCAACATTGGCATCGAAAGACATAAAAGCACCAGCCCCAGCATTTTATCTCCACTTATTATGTTTTCTCCTTTATTCAGAAACACTAGCAATCCTTTTCTCATAAAATATGCAAAAATCAAAAGACCAATCACACCAAATTCAGATAAAACTTCCAATATAAATTGATGCACATATACATTCTGTCCATAGCTCAAATACAATCGTTTTTCATAGCCTCCAACACCACTTCCCAAAATGGGATGATTTTTTATATTCTCAATAGCAACTTCATAAAGTGGCATCCTTGCATTATTCATTCCCTTAGACGTAAGTGCCAGAGAAAACGTTTTATCTAGTGCTGGTAATTGAATCCCTAGCTTTTCCACGATTCCCTGAATACACATCAAGATTGTATTCAGATTTTCAAAGCATATAAACCCTATCAAACTGAACGATAATAATACCGTTATCGTTGTTCTAAAACTCTTTAGCCTCATTAATAATAAAGAAAACGCAAAAAAACAAATTGCCAATATCGCCCCTCTTGTTCCACAATCGAGCAAAAGGAAATATAGTGCTAATAATGTCATAATTACTGAAATAAATCTATCCAATGCCGAATTCCGATGTATCGTCTCAACTATTCCAACTACTGCAATAGAATTAAAAGCATATGCCATTCCCATCTGGAGACTCCAATAATCTTTACTTTGAAGAAATACAGATCTATAAACTAATATATATACTATTATGTATATAATAAAAATACTCTTAACATAAGCAAACATCTTCCAATAATCTATATCAAATGATCCAATATAAATCGCTGTTAGACCAAACATAATAAAATGTAGTAAATAATTCTGCATAAACATAGCGCCATTATATATATACGCTCCCATGAGAACTGATAGTATTACCTCTGTTATAACCACTGCTTTGTAATAAATCCGACGTGGCAATCCATTATTCAAAATAGTACATACAAGAAGTATTCCTACAAGAATTATACTAATGTTTGGTATCTGAATAAAACTCGTGATAATACCACAAATATGTGTTTCCGCAAGTAATGCCGCATATATAAATGAATTAAATCTTTTTTTCTTCATGTTATCCTCAAATTTATTCTACATGCGAAGTCCATCAATAATCCCTTTATGTATTGCAACAACCTTCTGCATTTTTTCTGACTCAAAGCAAAGTACTTTTATCCACTCCGCAAAAATAAATGCCGTTGTTCTCCAACATGAAAAAAAATGAGAATATTTACGCGAGCAGTATATGCGATTCCTCACTTGATAATATTTTCTTTTGGGATTATGATTTGTCGTTCTTATTGTAAATCCTATCAATCTAAACTCTTTGATATTGCCATACTGATGAAGTAAAATCGTGTTACAATCTTGTATGATTCTATAGCCTGCATCTATCAGTCTAGCACACAACTCAAAATCTACATAATCAATAAATAAGCGTGAATCAAAACCTCCAACTTTCAAAACTGCCTCTGTATTCGTTAATGTGCCAGAAGTAATGCATCTATCCACATCATAATATAAATCCGCAATTCTGTACGGTTGTTCCATTGAATTTCTATCTTTAATCAAAGGAGCAATCATAGCCAATCGAGGTGTTTTAATATATCGGAGATAGGACAAAACCATATCTCGTGGACATATGGAATCTTGATCTAAAGTTAGTACCCACTCATATCCTTCTGTACTTGAAATACGTACTATTTGATTTAGCGCATTTGCTATTCCTTTATTACACCCATTATTAATGTATTCGACTTTACTATTATTTAACCACCGTGGCGATAACGTATAATTATCACTATTGTCTATCAAAATGATATGATCTACCTGAGAAACTATGGCTGACAAATTCTGTTCTAACCGTTCATTATTTGGATTATATATAACAATTCCACATGCTATTTTAGGCATTTCCATTTTTTTGATCCCTTACTTTTCTTAATATATTGAATACATCATAATAAGGAAAAGGAAACCTTATATTCCTTTTTATAAAACCGACGTTCCAACCTGCAGCTACAGCTTCTTTACAAAATTCCTTAATTGAAAATCTTTTAATTCTGTGTGCCAATTTAATCTGTCGGTCATCAAAAAAACACCATTCACCTATATAATCCAACAACTGTATAGGTGGATTCTTAAAAAGGATAACTAACTGCTTTAGAATCTGGTCTTTTGCTAAAATTCCATATTTTTCTTGAAGTGTATGGTATTGTTTTACAAATAAAACAATACCATCTTGAATTGCCAATAAATGATCCTTCATAGATACAGATAATTCATTAGGCGCTAATATTGCTCCTGTTTCGTTATACCCCAATGTAGTGCCATGCGGTGCAGAATAAACGAACTCTAAAAAACTACAGCCTGAAGTAATAACTTCTCTGTTTATACTATCTTTATAATCAAATAAAAAGCTCAAATTTTTCATTCCGTTGTCGAGATATTTTTTTATTTCCTTTCTCTGTCCTAAAAAGAATCCTATAATCTCCTGTTTGATTCCACAAAAATGCAACATATTAATAAAATTATTCTGCATTGTACCGGTCCAACCAATATCTACAATTCCTGCAACAGACTCACTACTATCAATTTCATTTAACATGTATTTTTTTGCGTACTTAGCTTGTCTATCTGATTCTTCCTTTAGAGCCGGTAATATTATTCCATAAAAAAGCTCCTTATTCTTAATTTCTCGTAATTCTGTACCTAATCTTATATTCTCTTTTTCCAAATTGCTTTTTACCGTCTTCTCATCTATTCCCAGTTTATTTAAAAAACGTCCTACCGTCATGGTAGGATTATCAATATACATCAATTTTTTTATATCTTCAAATTTTTTACAGGTTTGTAACTGGGGTACAGATAAACTTTTTCTGGAAACATACAGATATTTTGTTTTTATTTCATTTCCATAAAGATCATCAAATACTTTCTTTAATATCCAACCCTCTCTTGAAAAAAAATACAGCAAATTAATATTCTGTTCTTTACATTTTGAGTGTATCCAGGTAATATATGCCAAAGTAAGTGCTCCAAAATAAAAATATCCTATCTTTTCATCTCTATTTGTACATATATTAAGCGTATTCTTTGTAAATTTCTCTATAGGTAGCAACCTATCTCTTCGAATATAAATACTTCGTACTCGATTTAGTTTCGCATTAAGTACATCACTTTTTATATTATCTCCTATATGTAAAATTTCAGATGGTGATATTTTCAAGTCTTGACAAACTTTCCGGTATAAACTTCCATACTGGCATTTACTGAATCCCTCATATCCAGAGATGTAGATTCGGAATATATTATCTACACCGCATTTATGTAATATGCGCAACAGTAATTCCTGTGATAAATACATATCAGATATAATGACTATTTTTTTCTTTAGTGCAAGAAAATATTTATACAAAAATAAACCTTTTTCATTAGGATAGGCAAGATCATATTCTATTTCCTCTTCTAATCGTCTGCAAATACACTTATCTATTTCGGATATGTCATTAATATTAGCATAGATTTTCTCTAGAGTAATATTACATACTCTCTGGGTATACAATTCTCTTTCTGCCTTTATTCTTTTCCGAGTAAAATCGTCAATTTTTTTATCATATAACTCATAGAAACGATTCTCAAGAATTTTAAACACGCAGTTTGGAGCGGATACCAGTCGATTTACCAATGTTCCATATAAATCAAAGGAGATAACTCCATATTTTTCATATTTTTTCAATACTATTACTCCCTATATAATACTTCCAAATATATAAAGTGTATCTTGCTACAAGAATAAAACGCATAACCCAAAACTGAATCCTGAAAATAAATGATTTCAACAATTGGGAAAATAAGTACTTTACTATTTCTAAGAGAAATTTTTACGATACTTTCAGCGCTATAATTTTTTTGTTTAAGTTATTTCTTCCCTCTAATTTAATTTTAATTTTTTTCCTGTAGACATTCTTTATATATTTGTAAAGTTCTTTCCATAACTGCTTCAATACCATATCTTAGAATAACACCCTTATTATAACTCCCCATATTGTTTCGGCATTTTTCATCTTTGATCAATCTCTTTATTGCCGACACATAATCCATCACTTCTGCGCAGTCACAAAGTATGCCGCCTTTTCCATTCTCAACCAAATCTATATTTCCCCGAATCCTTGAACAGATAACCGGCAACCCACTAGCCATCGCTTCCATTACCGACACATTCAATCCTTCCCGCAAAGAGGGCAGTACATATACATCAGCACATTGATATAAGTATTCAACATCTCTACGAAAACCCAACAAATGCACTTGCTCCCGAACGTCTAATTTATCAGACAGTTCCACGAGATATTCTTTCAACTTACCCTGGCCCGCAATTATATAATGAACATTCATATTATTCAGCTTGGCTATTGCTCTAATTACAATTTCAAGATTCTTATTCTGGTTTAATTCTCCAACTGAAAGGAGGAGAACTGCTTTGCTACTAATCCTTAAATTCTGTAAAAGTTTTTTCCTTGCATATAATATCAGTATCCCCTCGTATGATTCTATATCTGCATATTCAACCACTAACTGATTAACCACTTTTTCCAAATCATATTCCATCAATCTCTTATAATTTTTCTCAACTATATCTTCCATGCTACAATGGAGAGCCTTATTTATGCATGTTTCTACAGATGCTTCATCCTGAGGTTGAAACAGCAACTCATTATCGGTAATTAACTCCCGATTTTCTCTGATATCAGAACATATCACTGGCGTTTTACATGCAATTGCTTCCATTAAAGTAACCGGCAGCCCCTCCTGTAACGAGGGAAATACAAATAAGTCTGCTGCTTGGCACAACTCTGAAATATCTTTCCGATAACCTAATAGGAATACCTTGTTTTCTAAACCATATATTTTAATTAGACTCTTAATCTCGGATTCCAGTTCACCAATTCCACATATAAAAAATTTAATTTTGGAATTATTAATCTGTTTTAGTGCTCTTATGACAATAGATACATTTTTTTGTTTTATTAGTTCTCCTACTGATAACATCATATATTCATCATCATGAACACCTAACTGCTCTCTTTTCAGAGATCGCTTCCCTCTGTAACTGCAAAAGCGCTTCAAATCTATGCCAACTCCAGGAATATACTCCACTCTTTTTGCCTTCAAATATTTTTTTGCTCGTTTATAATCTTCTCTGTTTATTGTAATCAACACATCTGTCCAGAAAGAACAAATCCATTCAATCGGAAAATAAAATAACCAATTTTTAAGTGGCGCTCCTTTGTAAAAATGAAATCCATGAGCTGTATACATGATTTTTACATCAAACTGTTGTCTAGCTTTAGCTCCAACAATACGGGTCAGCACACCCCCCACAGGCGTGTGACAATGTATTAAATCATATTTCTCTATAAGAATCAGTTTTTTCAATTCTTTATAAGCAGATCGAAGCTTTTTCAATTCATACGGAGATCTGGGAAATATAATTTCATAACGCCGCACATTTAAGTGATCCAATTCCGATTTGAATTCCTCCACGCGTCCTACGGAGGTAGTATTACCTTCAGTAAAGTTACATGCAACTGAAACTTCATACTCAAGTTTCTGCAAAATTTGTATGTTAGGCATATTAAACTGATCTATCATGGATGCAGTAGTCGCTACAATCAATGCCTTTTTCATTATGTTATATTCCTTCTCTCATCTTGATACATATTAGAAATCTAGTTTATTAATCGTTTTCAAAGCATTTCATGCTATATTCCCGCACTATGTATTTTCCGTGATCTTTTCACTTACATCTCCCTCAAACCTCTCCAACCGCAGTCCCACAATACTCATATCGCCCTTTAATATATTCGACAGCTGCAACAGTTCATTGATCCGCAAGCGCGTATAATCTGCCTCACCAGCGTGATCGGCATACCTTTATCTGTCATCAGGATCAAATGAATTTTCTATTCCGTGTCCACAATTATGCTACGGAATTTACAGATGGCAAATACTTTCCCACCCTTCGTGCAACAATCCTGACGAAAGAGTACCGGACCGTCATCATACGCCTTGATACGATGGCCATAATGATGAATACGGAAGGCAAGACTACCAGCGTCGTCAGTGACAGCATGATATCCAACAACCGTTTTACAAGCCTTTGATCAAAAGTCATCCCCATTCCACGACAGCAAAAATGACATATCGAACAGATGCAATTTCTCCGCACTCCGCAACAAGATGTCCGAGATCTTTGGCATTGTGTACAGCCGCACCGTTTTCCCGTAGCAGTATTTCAGGAGCAGGTTGTAGATATGCGGAGGGATCCCCTCATATTGCCGATCTTCTGTTTGATTTCTTCCAATTCGGCCTGTGCGTTTCCCATAGTTGTCCTCGCAATGCCAGTACTACTTTATCGCACTTGGTGCTCCCTTGTTTTGTTTATGTATGACATGGATCCTGCAGTCATCCAAAACATATTTATCACAGATTTCTCCACTTTTATCTGAAGAGCCATCATCAACCACCCACAATTCCCAGTCATGATATATTTGGTTTTGGATACTTTCAATAACTCGTCCTACATAATCTTCCACCTTATATATGGGCATAATAATAAAAACCATAGGTCTCCTTGATTCTTCGTTCATATCTTGAATGATTCGGGATAAAAATACCGGCTTATCACCAAAATGTGTCTGTTCACGTAATCATCCCGTTCTTACTATGCTCTTTCAAAGTAAAAAGACATGACACTCTGTTCCAATCTCACTCATTCCCATATCATATCTCAAACTCCCGAACGCTTTATTAACCACCGGCGTAACATAACTTAGTAATTTTAACGCCTATTCGAATCCCTTCACAAACCTCATGCGCTCTTTCAATGTACCTCGGCAATCATCTTGACAAGTTCGCTCGTATTGCTGTACTCTTTGCTCTGCGGCCAAAATGTGCGACCCTCTTCGTTTTCCATCTTTGTTCAGACTACTTTTTGATATTGTTAACTAAAATCCAATAGCCTAATACTCTTTTAATTTCGGTATTTTTCTTATACGATGTTTGGGGTAAAAAAGTAACTTTACATGAAAGACCTGATGTATCATAATTTGGATTACGTTGTTTTTTCTCTCAATGTTGAAAAATGCTTGTAATAAAGTCAACTTAAAATCCATTTTTTGAAGAGAAATTATTCTACCAGAAATATTGTACAATTACAAAAATATTTTTCATATATTCTCCTCCTCTATAATAGTTACGGCTACTTCATCTAAATTTTTCGTACTTTTCTTTTTTTGACATAATACCTCATTTCGCTTTTCTTCTAGCTCCTTTTCTTTCATAAACCCTTCTGTGCTTTCTGGCTTTACAAGAACCTGTAATGTCATAAATATCAATTTTATATCAAGCAAAATAGAGTAATTCTCTATATACATTAAATCCAGTCTCACTTTATCATAGGCACTTGTATTATATTTTCCGTAAATTTGAGCATATCCGGTAAGCCCACCTTTCACCTTTGTTCTATACTCAAACTCCGGAATATATTTGCTATATTCTGCTGCGTTTTCCACTCTTTCCGGTCTTGGTCCTACTATACTCATATCTCCTTTAAGTATGTTTAGAATCTGAGGAAGTTCATCAATGCGGCATGCTCTTATAAAACTTCCAACCTTTGTTATCCGCGGATCTTTATCTACAGCCCGCATTTCCATACTATAACCATCGCTTTCCGCATTTACAATCATAGAACGAAATTTCAAAATATAAAATATTCTTCCATCTTTAGTAAGGCGCTGCTGCTTATAAAATACCGGTCCGCCATCTTCCAGTTTTATCGCTAATGCAGCTATCATCATAATGGGAGCTGTGGGAATCAAAGCAATCAGGCATAATACAATATCCATTGTCCTTTTCAGGAATCTCTGCGTAATTGTCAGACCTCTCCCTTTTACCAGAAAAAGCGGTGTATCAAACAGGCTGATATCATCCGCATTTCTTACAATAATATCTGAGATTTTAGGAACTACATAGGTACGAATTTCTTTTTGATAACAATATTTCAGAATATCATTCCTAATTTGAGCCGGGACATCATTTATAATAACAGCCTCATGATTTTCAATTTCTTCACAGATAGCATAAAATCCTTTATCGACATTGATAAGTGTTGAAATTATATATTTATCTGATCTTGTGTCCATCTTAAATTTCAGATCAATGGCATTTTTCGTACCATAAACCATCAGCATTTTTCTGGGTACATAATTTTTATGATAAACCGCAGTAAAAATATATACCAGGATAAAAATCAATACAAAATCAATCGCTGTAAGAAAAATAACTGGAAGCGGATGAATCATTTTATTGGCAATGAGACTCAATTGAAAATATGTAATAAGATTCACTATAATAACTGCAATCCATTGAGAAATAACGACATCACTGAGTTTCAGATGACCATACTGAAAGCTGTCGCATAAATAAAAGAGTACAATTATAAGAATCGAATAGACGCCAACTAATACAAACTTTCCATTTCCATATAGAGCAGGCATTGTAGGGATATCTCTATATTTGATTTTCCAAATATAATAATAAGCAAGCATAAGAATAATCGTCTCGAATATACTTTCCAATCTTCTTACCATATGCTTGATTTCATCAAAAGACCTCCTGTTTCTCTTTTCAAATGTAGTATCATGGAAGCAATTATTCTTCATCATAGTTTTTCACCCAAATATTCTTTTTGTAGTAACGTTTCTATCAAAATACCCATTCTTATTTTCCCTAAGCCTTTCAATGCCTTCTGTCGACTCCGAAAAATTACCAGATAATGTTAACTGGTCAGCTTGACCATCCATTCAAATCGAATTATGTGTTCATGTAAAATCTTTATTACAACATTCTCATTGTGATCGGCATAATATAAACAGATTTCCACATCATCCCTGCTGAAGTCCAAAAGCCAAGTCGTCTCTCAGTTCTTCTCCGCAACCTCCAGCCCTACTTGCATCTCAACTGTTCTCCCAAACATCTCCACTTCCAGATAGGCTTTCCGCTTATGCCGGTCTATCCTTCGAATCTGCTTTTCCAGTCCCGCCAGCGGCCCCTGAATGATCCGAATATTTCCGTCTTCGACTACTCCCTCAGACATCTCTACCTTCTGCTCATCCCCACCAATCTTCAGTAGCCAATCTTCTTCTCTCTGCGTAAGCGGAACAATCTCCTTACCGGTTCCGATGAGTTTCGTAAATCCGATGACTTTCCTCAGTCTCTCACTAAGTCCTTCTATTTTATTTGTGATTATAAAAATATACCCAGGAAATAGAACTTTTTCCTGAATATGCCATTTACCTTCATATTTCTTTTTTTCTTCGTAATAGGGAATAAAACAGCGTTCAAGTATATCGCCCTCGATAAAATTTCTACACTGGCAGCAGATGGATTCCTCTGTGCCAGTACGTACCTGCATTACATACCACATGGAGGATTCCTCCTTTTCTGCTTTTTCATATCCAAAGGGTATGCTTCGCCATTCTGCCATATTTCAGGCAGACTTAAATTTAAAATGTAACCATCCATATTCTTAAACGCGACAAAGCGACGATTTAAGCGTATAGAATCCTGATAACTCTCCCTGCTGCCATCTGGCTTTTGCAGGCAGATTCCGCACCATTTTCTCATTGATTGCTCGACCAACGAAAGCTCCTCTTCTATTTCACGAGACAGAAATCTCTTTCTCTCTGGAAAGAACTTAATTTTATCAGCCATCCTGATTTTTCTCACATTCCTTTTCACTCATGCCCTTTGAAAAATCTTCCTGCTCGTCTCCGTGATCCTGACTTTTTTCCATTCTTCGTTCACTTCTGGAGAGGGCAATGCACAGAAACCATTCAAATACCGCAATGAAAATCAGAAGAACAACAACGATCAGAATTACAATGCTTTTCAGACTCATAACCCTTTCCCCGCCATACTGCACATTCCGCACTCTGGCACACTCTCCCGGTTTTCTCACTTCTCATTGAGTGACCTGTTCTCTGCAGTACTCTCTCAATTCTTTCTTATTTTTATAACTTGGAATACCCTCCCCCGCGCGTGTCCCTTTCCATAGGAGACAGTGATCATTCCCTGCGCGGAGCATCTTTGCCGTCTCTTCCCGCCCCGGATATTTCCGGAACGGCCAGACACGACGGGCGGTATTCGACCCAACGGGAACCGTCACTGGCGGCTCCCGTTTTTCAGCTCTCGCCTTTATAAATCAAAGCGGTCCTTATCCGCTCCAATTCCATCATTTTTCAAAATATGGTTTCCGCCGGTGTAGTTATCCCCAACTGTCCATCTCCGCACCGCAGCAAGTATTCCCGGATGTCCATTCCCGCACCGCAGCAGGCATTCCGCGACACAATCCTTATCACCCGGAATTTCCTTCCTGAAACTGCCTTCTGCACTTCACCGCCAGGTTTCTGGCAGTATTCAGATGCCAGTTTCCCCGGTGCCCCATCCTGCAGACAAACTCCTTCGATTTCCCGTCCTTCTCCGCCAGCGGCTGACCGCATTTTGCGCAAACCGTACTCGCGCCTCCGGCATAAGACTCAATCACAATGATTCCGGACTGCCACGCCTTATACCGCAGATAAGTGCGGACACGGAAGCTTAAGTGCAGAGGACTCCAGTTGCCCGCCCCTTTCATCACTTTCCACATAAAATCATTCCTGTATTTGGGAAGAACGATGGTACCGGCGTGATTCTGCTCACAGAAACGGACAATTTCCCGGCTTACCTGGTGCGCGTAATGTTCCCGGAGATGCTTTAAATGCATCCAGTATTTCCTGTTGGCGGGTCCCTCCGGAAAATCTCCCAGAGAGTCCGCGGAACGCCGGATCTTTTCCAGCAGCTTTTCACAGTGGTGGCTGTATTCCCGGCCGCCGTTGAAGAATTTCACCGCGGTCTCGTTCCCTTCCGCATCACAGATACTGGCTACCGCAAAAGCGTCTCCATTGGTAAACTGCACTCCGCAGATATTTTCACCGTCCCGCATGCGTTTCTTCACGGGAGTAATATCCTCCACAGGTTCCTTCACAGGCACATGAAGCATCAGAAAAGGACCTTCCAAAACCACAGAGGGAGACAGTATTCCGGCCTCCGGAGGGAATTCCCTGCCGAACAGTCTGCAGCTCATCCAGTTCCATTTCTGCCCGTCCCATACCTTCAGAGTGATATGCTCCGGAGAGAAATCACGGTACATCCGGCTGTAATAAACCACGGCAGAATTGATTTCTTCCGCCGGAATCTCCGCTCTGGGAACATAATGCTTTTTTCCGTAAGGGTCGTCGCCGGAACCCGCGCCGCTTTCTGTTTTGCCGTTCTCCTTCGCGCTTTCCTCAGATTCTTCCAGCATCCTCTTCCTTGTCAGAAAACTCTTCGCCGCCGCGGTTCCTCCATTGATAGCCGCCCTGCGAAAGTAAGGCGGAACATCCTCCCAGGGGAGCGGCGTCTGCGGTTTCCTTTTTTCCTTTCCGGGAAGACTCAGAAACTCCAGAGAACAAAGGATCTCCTGGCTGCTCTGTTCCCAGAGCTCTTCATGATCCAGCAAAAGGTCGTAATAGAATTTCACGATTCCATCGTAAAGCTCCTGCGTCCTCATCAGCCATTCCGGGTGGCCGCACCGCAGCCGAAACCTGTACGTGGTGATGCTGTATCCCTTTCCGGTACTCATGCTCCTTTTTCCATCCCTTCAGTTCTTTTCGGCAATCCAAAATTTGATTTATATATTTTACTTATCACCTTTTGAATTTTTCCTCCCGCGCGGCCGCGGAAGGAAGGAAACGGATTTTTGCCGTGCAGAATATGCGCGTTTTGTTTTAAAAAGTGTCTCTTTTTCTTACAATCTGTCGCTAATCTACCTATTTAGCGACAGTTTTTGGGAGAAGCCCTGAATTTACCATTTATTTCCGGGCTCAGAGTCGTGTCTGACCACTTATTTTGACCACTTCTGAAATTACATCGCATACAATCAAACCCGGTGAAACACTAGATTTTATGCGGCTTTTAGGACATGAAATCTGACCACTTTTTTGACCACTTATCGCTTGAAAAAGCCCGGATTTGGCGGAAAATTGGAATAGTTTCAGCATAAAATGATGGAAATCAGGACAGAAAATACCAGAATTGACGGCTTGACAAGGCCGTAATGGGATGCTATCATAGCTTATGTCCATAAAAAAGGCAAAAAAGGGCTGTCGCTAAATAGGTAGATTAGCGACAGCTCTTCTTTATTTCTGCCATAAAGTGCAGAATATAAGACAGATTCTGAAAAACACTTCTTTTCGTTTAGAATATCATGATTTTCCCGTATATTCAACCGGTTTTCTTCCGAATACCGCAATATTTCGCAAAGGGGTTGCGGTCTCCGGCGTAAAAAGGTAAACTATAATAAGCGACAAAACCCCATATTTTTTTATTATTTTTTTGAGGTGACTGAAATGAAAATTTTTCCAAACCCTGTGCTGACCAGGGATCAGGCAGCTGCCGCGCTGGATACGGCCGTGGCGCTTGTACGTCAGAACCTGCCGCTTTTTACGGAGCACTGCCAGAATCATTCCAGTGTGAACGATATTTATCCCCCCTGTGAAAACAATCAGTGGACCTGCGGCTTCTGGCCGGGCGAAATCTGGCTGGCCTATGAGCGCACCGGCGACGAAGCTTTTAAAACTGCCGCGCTGAAACTGGCGGACAGCTTTTCATACCGAATTGAGCAAAAAATAGATGTGGATCATCACGACATGGGCTTTCTCTACAGTCCGTCCTGCGTGGCCGCCTGGAAACTGGCCGGCAGCGAAACCGGCCGCCGCGCCGCTCTGATGGCGGCGGATCAGCTGTGTACCCGCTTTCAGGAGAAGGGCAGCTTCTTCCAGGCATGGGGAGCTTTAGGCGCGCCGGACAATTACCGCTTTATCATTGACTGCCTGCTGAACATGCCGCTGCTGTACTGGGCCGGCGAAACCATCGGAGATCCCCGGTACGCCGAACTGGCCCGCCGTCATGTGGCCACCTGCCTGGCCCATTCCATCCGGCCGGACGGCTCCACCTATCATACCTTCTTTATGGATCCCGTCACCGGCGAACCGGTACGGGGCGCCACCTGTCAGGGCTATAAGGACGACAGCTGCTGGGCGCGCGGCCAGGCATGGGGCGTATACGGCGTCGCCCTCAGCTACACCTACACTCGCAGACCGGAATATCTGGACGCTTTCCGGCGGGTGCTTTCCTATTATCTGGAACGTCTGCCTCAGGATATGGTTCCGTATTGGGATATGATCTTCACCGACGGCGATGAGGAACCCAGAGATTCTTCTTCGGCGTCCATTGCAGCCTGCGGTCTGCTGGAAGCTGCCAAATTTGTTTCCCCGGAGGAAAGCGAAGCCTACCGGACACTGGCGGCGCAGATGCTGTTCAGTATAGCTGATAAATACGCCGTTCAGGAAGGCCCGGCCGGGATCGGTCTTGTGCGTCATGGCACCTACAGCAAAAAAAGCCCCTACAACACCTGTACGCCGGAGGGCGTGGACGAATGCGTGAGCTGGGGCGATTATTTCTATATGGAAGCGCTGACCCGTTTTCTGACGGACTGGCAGCTTTACTGGTAAAAGGGGGAAGAATCATGAATTTACATACGAAACAGGATTTTGAAGCGCTTATGCACAGGATGCTGGATCCGCTTCTGCCCCTTTATTCTCCCGGCTGCGCACGCATGACGCCGGGAGGGGCGGGAGCCACTTATGATGAGAGAACCATAGGCATGGAGGGATTTTCGCGTCCCCTCTGGGTTCTGGCTCCGTACTGGATGGGCGGCGGGGATCCTGAGCCCTTTGCTGAAATTTACCGGAAGGGCCTTGCCCACGGCAGTGACCCGGATGATGCTGAATACTGGGGAGATACGGGAGACTATGACCAGTGCTTCGTAGAGATGGCGGCCATCGCCTGCGCCATTCTGGAGGTACCTCAGATCGTCTGGTATCCGCTGTCCGAGACTGCGCGGCTGAACCTGGCACACTGGCTGTCCGGTATCAACCAGCATTTTATTCCACATTGCAACTGGCTGTTCTTCCGGGTGCTGGTAAACCTGGCGCTGGACAGCGTCGGCATGGAGGCGGACCTGGCACTGGCTGAAAAGGACCTTCAGGAAATGGACAGCTGGTATACCGGCGGCGGCTGGTATACCGACGGCCCGGCCGCAGAAAAACCGCAGAAGGACTACTATGTCCCCTGGGCTCTGGAGTATTACGGCGTGCTCTACAGTGTGTTTGCTGAAAAGCGGGACCCTGACCGCGCCGAAGTCTTCCGGCAGCGGGCAATGGAGTTCGGCCGGAGCTTCGCTTACTGGTTTGATGAAAACGGAGCAGCCCTGCCTTACGGCCGCAGCCTGACTTACCGGTTCGGGCAGTGCGCGTTCTATTCCGCCTGTGTGTGGGCAGGACTGGAGCCGCTGCCGCTTCCGGTAATGAAGGGAATTATCGTGCGCAATCTGCAGTGGTGGATGGAGCAGCCCATTTTTGACCGGGACGGGGTGCTGACTGTAGGGTACTGCTATCCCAGTCTCTATATGGCAGAGCGATACAACGCTCCCGGAAGTCCCTACTGGGGCATGAAAACCTTCCTGCTGCTGGCGCTGCCCGGAGAGCATCCCTTCTGGTCTGCGCAGGCCGCACCGCTTCCCGCTGACATCGCCGCTCCCGGACTGTATCCTCACTATGACTCGGGACTGCTTCTGCAGCGCCTGCCGGACGGCCAGCTGAACGCCTATGCGCCGGCTGTGGTAGAAAAAAGCGGTCACGGACAGTTTGCGGAGAAATATGCCAAATTCTGTTACAATACCCGGTTCGGGTTTTCGGCCAGCCGCAGCTATGTCCAGCTGGAGCAGGCTTCGCCGGACAGTATGCTGGCTTTCGTGCTGCCCGGTGAGGACGGCGGCTGGGTATTCGTGCGGCGGCACAGCTTAAGCTTCGAGCTTCTGGAGGACCGGATGATCAGTGAGTGGGCGCCTCTGCCCGGTATCCAGGTGAAGACGGAGCTCATCCCCTGCGAGGGCGGGCATCTGCGCCGCCACACAGTAGAGAGTGAAATCGTCTGCGAAGCTTTCGACTGCGGGTTCGCTGTACCTAAGTTTGCCCCCGGTTTCGGATCGTCTTCTGCGGAACATGCTGCAGAGGCGCACAACAGTGCTCTGGCCTGCCGGGTGGAAAGCTCCAGCGGCGGCGCAGGCACCGTGGTGGAAACCTGGCCCAATACCAGTCTTTACAGTCCAAACACTGTGATCCCGGCTGTTAAATATGAGATACCCGTGGGAACGATTCAGCTGGAAACATTGGTGACATCCTCAGCAAATTCGGTGCGCTGAGCAGGGGGGGCTGCGCTGCAGTACAGTATTTCACGAAATCTCCAGGCGCAGCCTGCCATGGAAATAGATACGCGTGCGGTACAGTATTTCCGGCCAGACAGCCCGCAGGCGCGGGTCAGAAACAGGTATTTCTTCTATAAAAAAATGTTCTGCGCCATCAGCCCGAAGAACCGCCAGCTCCCCGAAGGCCAAACCGCCTTCCCGCAAACGCGGCGGTTCCACGCTCATCAGCGTAAGAGCCACCGTGCCGGGATAATCGGTACGATCCGTCAGGACAAGGCCCCCTTCCGTCAGGCTTACGCTCCGCCGGCAGGTGCCCAGTCCCGGTACGGTGCCGGACGGACCATAAGCGGCAGCCAGTTCCATAGAGATGCCGCTGAGATCAGAAGCCACATCCACGTCCGCCGCGCATGCCTGAGGCCCCGGCTGCTGCTGATAGGCTCTGTGCTCCGGGTCAAATTCCGGCAGGTTATGCCAGCTGGACTGCATGGTCCAGATGGTGTAGCGGCGGGAACTAAAGGTATCGCGGGTGTATGTCTCCACCCCGACATCGATGAGCAGGGGATGTCCGTTCTTATACAGAGTTACACTGCCAGTATCATTATGGTTATGGCTGTCCGCATTGCAGCCTGCCTTCACGCCCATCACAAAAGAACCGCGCCGGGTCACCAGCAGCCCTACGCCAGAGTACCAGATATCACCGGGCGCTGCAGGAGACTGACCTGCAAAACGCTCTGCCGCAGACAAAATCTCCGGCTCTGCGAAGTAAGCCTGCACCTGCTCATAGAGACTGATGCCCCAGGCATTATCCGCTATAGCGGAAGGCTTTTTATTTCCCGCTGCTTTCGGAACGGAACTCCCTGCAGTTTCTCCGGAGTTTGCCTCAGCGCAGGCAAAATTCTCTGCTGCATGGTTCAAATTCTCCACGGTACGAGCAGAATCCCCCACCGTATTGGCAGAATCCTTCACTTTACAGTTAAAATCCTCCACTGTATGGGCCAAATTCTTCACGGTACGGGCAAAATCCTCCGCAGCCAGAGCCTGCAGAGCAGCGCTGCCTGTCCGGCGAGCGAAGAGATATTCCCGCACGCCGCGGGGACCGGCCTTCGGACTGCAGTCGGAAAAATTCAGATACCAGGGCCCTTCCACATGCATATGCAGAATATATTCCGCCATGGCCCGCAGTTTCGGCTCGCTCCACGCCGTCTCAAAAACACCAGGCGCCATCCGGCACAGCAGTTCCAGAGAATTATAAAATGTCAGAGCGGCATGCCCGTAATACTGGGCGCCCTCATCGCAGCATCCATCGTCAGCATAGCCGTCAAGAAAACGATCCAGCCCGCAGGCTGCTTTTTTTATGTAAAAGGGCAGTTCGGAAACGGACTCGAACACTGCCGCAGCCAGCAGCACGTTCTGGGTACACCATGGCGTCCAGTTGCATACCGGAGTATCCTTCGGGTCGTCGGTATCCGCCATCCACCAGAAATGCCGCGTATGGTAAGGCTGCAGCACCCGCCGGATCACATTCGACTCCAGATGCGCCGGAAGGCCGGGAGCCAGATTTTCCAGCCGGGAGTCCAGCAGAGCATACACCATGGCCAACAAAGCGCCCGTCTCAGCAGCAAACAGATCAATGATGGGCCGATCAGGATCAGGCAGGGTCAGCTGTCTGACATCGCGGACATAACTGTTGTGAGCGGGCAGCTGCCAGGCTGTTTCTTCGCAGATGGCCCAGGCGTAGTCGGCAGCGGAGCGAAGATAACGTTCCTCCCCTGTGGCACATGCTGCCATAACCAGCACGCACAAGGCGCGGCGACGGGCAAAATAAGGTGTTTCATAAATGGCTCTGTCCCCTTTTTCCGAAAAAGCCAGCCAGCTTGTAAGGGGCAGAGACGGGGGCAAAGGGGCGTCTGTAAGTATTTCGTCAGCAGCGGCAGTCACTCGCTGCACACCGGGCATCTTTCGCCACGTCTCATCTTCCGCCGAAGGGGCAAGAATCGGCCGCTGCGGCGTATAAGTTCCTTTGGCAAGCAGTTCACACAGCATTATTCTGTTCCTCTCTTTCTTGTTTCCATCTCTTAAGTTTTTCTGCAGCATATTTTTTATAGCATATTTTTCTAAAATATACTTTCCTAAACCATATTTCCCTGAAATATATTTTCCTGAACCATATTCTCCCTGAAACGTATCTCCCTGAAACGTATCTCCCTGAAACGTATCTCCCTGATACATATTTCCCTAAAATATGTTTTCCTGATACATATTTCCTTAAAGCATGTTTTCCTGAGGCATATTTCCCTGAAACATATTCCCCTGAAGCATATTCCCCTAAAGCCTGACAAATTCCTTCTCTCATGAGAATAACCATACCTTTGCGGCAATAGTGCTGTCAAGAAATTTTCATGGAATTTCCGCAGCTGTCAAGGCATTTCCGCATTGATTTCCCTCTTCATTTCAAGTATAATAACCCGGTAATATCCGGCCTGTCCCAAAGATGCGCCGGACGGTTCTCTACATCCGCAAAATCCGCCCCGTGCATTTTTGCGGATAATAATTTTGCATGTGATATTATAAACGAAACTGACTTACAGGAGGTATTTATGGACAAACTGATCCTACCTTTGAAGAACAGGTGCCGTTTCCATCTGGGAAACGTTCCTGACGCCTGGCAGGCCTGGTTTGATGACTCTGACTGGCAGGAGGTCTCCCTGCCCCACGACTGGTCCGTTTCCCTGCCCTTTTCCAGAGAATATTCCAGCGGAACCGGCTATCTGGCCGGCGGCGTCGGCTGGTACCGCATTCGCATCACTCCGGATGAGGCATGGCGGGGCAAACGGATTTCCCTGGTTTTCGACGGCGTATATAAAAACAGCCGTGTCTGGTGCAACAGCTATTATCTGGGCTGCCGCCCCTTCGGCTATATTTCCTTCTCCTATGATATCACGGAACAGTTCCGATTTGACCGGGACAATGTCATTTCTGTCTGCGTGGATCACCGGGATATTTCCGATTCCCGCTGGTTCACCGGTTCCGGCATCACCCGGAAGGTATCACTGGTGGTGGAGGAAGCCGTCCATCCGGTGGAAAACGGAATCTTTTTTTCCGCGTCCCTGCCTGATTCCGAAAAGGCCGATATCCTGGTGCAGAATGAGATGATCAATGAGTGCGGCCAAACCGTGAACATCACGGTCACAAACTGCCTGATCTCTCCGGAAAAAGAAGCAGCGGCCTCCGCCAGCACCACCATAACGCTGGAGAACGGAGAAACCGGCCGGGCCGACAACCGGATGACCGTCTCCTCCCCCGCTCTCTGGTCCACAGACTCGCCGTCTCTCTATACTCTGCGGACGTCGGTCTCCTATACGCTGCCGGACGGCACTGTCACAGAATATACTGCGGATATTCAAAAGGTCGGAATCCGCGGAGTTTCCTTCCATCCTGACCGCGGCCTGTTTTTAAACGGACAGCCCGTTCTGCTCAAAGGCGTCTGCGTTCATCATGACGCCGGCTGTCTCGGCGCGGCCGTTCTGCCCGCCGTATGGCGCAGAAGACTCCGCAAATTGAAAACCATGGGCTGCAACGCCATTCGGATGAGCCACAATCCTCATATGCCGGAGCTTTATGATCTCTGCGACGAAATGGGATTCCTGGTCATGGACGAAGCCTTCGATGAATGGGAAGGGCCGAAAAACAAATGGTGGCAGGGGCACAATGTCTATCCGCCCCGCAATCAGGGTTATTTTGCGGACTTTCCCCAGTGGCACAGACAGGATCTCCGGGATCTGATCCGTCGGGACCGCAATCATCCCTGCGTGGTGCTGTGGAGCATCGGAAACGAGATCGATTATCCCAACGATCCATACTGCCATCCCTCTTTTTCCTCAATGACGGGAAACAACGACGCCAATAAGCCTCTCCAGGAACGCATGTATAATCCGGACCGGCCCGACGCCCGGAGGCTGGCTGTACTGTCTGCGCGGCTGTCCGCCATTGTCAGGGAAAATGACCCCACCCGGCCCGTCACCTTGGCCGCCGCTTTTCCGGAGCTTTCGTCCCGGCTGGGATTTTTGGATCCTTTGGATGTGATCGGTTACAATTATAAAGAACAGCTTTACGAAGAAAGCCACAGACGCTTTCCCGAAAAGGCCATTCTGGGCAGCGAGAATTCTCATTCTCTGGCCGCGTGGAAGGCGGTTCTGGATAATGAATACATTTCCGGCCAGTTCCTCTGGACCGGGATCGATTATCTGGGCGAGGCCTCCGGCTGGCCGGTTCACGGTTCCGGCGCCGGTCTTCTGACCCTGGCCGGTTTTGAAAAACCCGGCTACTATCGCCGCCAGAGCTTCTGGTCCGATGCGCCCATGCTCCATCTGGTTACGGCTCCGGCCGGGGAAGGGGATCATGAATTCTCTTCGGTTTCGGAAATCTGGAATTATCCGGCCGGGGAAGCGGTTCTGGTGAAATGCTACACAAATTTACCCGAAGTCTCCTTCTTCCTCAACGGAGAACTGCTGGAAACTATTCAAAAGAAGGAAAACAAAGACTGCATCAGTCTGACGGTTCCCTTCGTTCCGGGTACGCTGGAAGCGAGAGCGGTTCTTCCCGAGGAACGGGATGGCCATTCGGACTCTTTGGACAGCTGTTTAAATTCCACAGAACCAACAGACTCTCACCCCGAAGATCGCGTAATCTCCGACAGCCTCACCACCGCCGGCTGCGCCTGCCAGATCCATCTCTCCTGCCCTGACGCCTGCCATGGGGCAGAGGACGGCATTTATCAAATAGAAGCAGAGCTTCAGGATTACGCGGGAAGACGTGTCTATACCGACAGCACCCTTCTTACCGTGGAAGTCCGGAACGGACGGCTCCTGGGACTGGAAAACGGCGACCTGGCTGACATCACGGACTACAGTTCCCGCAGCCGCCGGGCGTACCGGGGGCAACTCCTGATCCTCGTCGCTCCCGAAGCCGGAAACAGCGCTCCGGTTGTGTCCGTCTCCGGAGAACTGATGAAAACCGCCCGGATAGAATTCTGAGAAACATACGAGAACAGGGACGGAAACCTGCGTTTCCGTCCCTGTCTCTGCGTCTTACATCTGTTAAGAGCGCAACAGATTAATTTCCATACAGTTCGTCGAACTGTCTCTGCAGCTCTGCGGTAACCTCATTCACGCCCGCAGACTCCAGAGCGCTCTGGAACTCAGCTACGATTTCCTCGGCAGTGCCTGTATATTTACCATAGGAAATCTGTTTCATGTAGTTTTCATAAATCTCGTTAATATTGGAAATGTAAGCGTCGATGCTGGTTACATCCGGAACAAACTGTCCATAGGGATACTCGATCTTGATCTCGTCATATTTTGCATACAGCTCGTCGATGCGGTCCCAGTTCATTCTGGCGTCCTTGATCTCCAGATCATCGTTGCGGCCCCACCAGAAGTTTACGGTACCGTTGATGTTGTCGGTATCGGGATTGTAGCCTTCGGGAGTGATTCTCATGCCGTTTTCATCTACATCCCAGGAAACGCCCTGGATACCATAGTTGAACAGTCTGTAGATCTCGGGATCATTGCGGAGCAGGTCATAAACCATCAGAGCTCTCTCCGGGTTTGCGCTGCCGGCGGAAACTGCCATTGCGCCATGGGTGATGGAAAGTGCGGTCACATTGCCGGATTCCTCGCCGAAGTAGAAGAATCCAACATCCGCATCCTCATCGGTCTGATAGATCGTGTTGTTTTCGGTGTGGCTTACAAGGTCGGTCCAGGTCTGGGTATGATGCTGTTCTGCGGCAACCTTGCCAACACGGAAATCATCACGGTTGGTAGAAGCGGTATTGTTCAGAACGTCGGTACGCCATACGCCCATCTCGTCCCATTCCTTCATCATCTTCGCATACTCTACCAGAGAGTCGGTATCGGTCATATAAGGACAATATACGGTGTACAGATCGCTTCTCTTGCCGCCCCACATAGCGCCGGAGTTGATACCGTCGATGGAGACATAGTCAGAATGAGAAGTGATCCAGCCGCCGCCCATCTGTCCGTACTGAGTCGCGTCGGAATCCCACGGAATAATATCGGGATAAGCTTCTCTCACATATTTGAAATAGGTGGTCATGTCTTCCCAGCTGTGCACGCCGTCTTCCAGGCCGGCTTCCTTCGCCCAGTCAAGACGATATGCAAAACCATGGTTTGTCCACTGCGCGTAGTTGTCCTCCGGCATCAGATAGATCTCGCCGTTGTATTTGCACAGATCCCAGTTCTCAGGAGTTACGCTCTCCCAGGTCTTGGGAGCGTATTTCTGCAGCATATCCTCGGAGAGCTCCAGGAAAGCGCCGTTCTTTGCGTTGGGCCATGCATCCAGCCAGTCGGAAGCGGTTCCTACCAGGTCTACAGTGCCGTCCATACGGGCCAGAGTCAGGTTATAATTGGAAAGATAATCTGTCCAGGGGATGAAATAGATGTCCAGCTCAGCATTTACCTTCTCGGTCAGAAGCTCGTTGAGCTTCGCCATCATCTCTTCATACCTCTCCGCGGTCTGAGTCGGAGCATCGCCGGTGGTCATGTAGGAGATCACCACATGCTCAGAGGTATCCACATCCGCCCAGGCTTCTGCCCAGGGATCCTCGGAACCGCCGTCCGCCTCAGCGAAGCAGGCCGTCGGCAGGCTCATAACCATAGCTGCCGTAAGCAATACTGATACTAATTTTTTCTTCATTTTTTACCTCCATTTTAAATTTTTATTATGATCCCGGCTCCACAGGCACAGGAGCCGGAATAATAACCATTGAAACAGAAAACCGTCCGTTCCTTTTCGGGAACATCAGCCCTTCACCGCACCGACGGTGATACCGCTGATGAAATACCGCTGCACAAAGGGATACAGCAGAATGATGGGGCCGGTAGCCAGCACGGCGTTTGCCATCTTTACGCTCTGCTGAGGAATATCGGTCAGGGTTACATACTGACCTGCCACGGAGTTTCGCAGGGCGTCGATCTTGTTCACGATCTCATAAAGCGTGTACTGCAGAGGCTTGACATCCACCTTGGCGCTCAGGAACAGAGAGGACTGATACCACTCATTCCAGTAGCCAAGAGCCAGGAACAGGCCGATGGTGGCCAGAGCCGGTTTGATCATGGGCAGGATCAGCGACGTAAAAATCTTCATATCCCCCGCTCCGTCGATCTTTCCCGATTCGGTAATTTCGTGAGGAATCGCCTTCACAAAGTTCTTCATCAATATGATCAGCCAGGGCGACATCATCAGCGGAAGCAGCACCGCCAGATAGCTGTCCTGCAGATGATAGGTCTGGGTCATCAGCAGATAATAAGGAGCCAGACCTGCTGAAAACAGACTGGTGAAATAAATATAGAAGGAAATCGCGTTGCGGAAAGGGAAATCCTTTCTCTGAAGCGCATAGCCCGTCATGGAAATGATGGCCAGACCCAGGAAGGTACCCACAACCGTCAGCAGAATCGTCAGCACATAGGATTTCCAGATGCCGCCGCCCTTTGCTACCATGTTGTAGGCCTCCAGCGTGAAGTCCTTCGGGATGAGCTGCGCGCCCTCCGCCCGGATCACCGTCTCCGATGTAAAGGACGAACTGACGATGATAATGAACGGGATGATACAGCAAATACAATACAAAGTGACGAACACATATCCGAAGCCGCGTATAATCTTATCCGATGTGCCAAGCTTGATCTTCGCACCGGAATCCATAAGATCCAAATCCTTTTTCGCCATAATTTACCTCCGTCTCCGATCAGAACAGGGAATAATCCGGTTCGATCTTTTTCACAATAAAGTTCACCGTCATAACGATCACAAAACCGATCACCGACTGATACAGACCCACCGCCGAAGCTCTGGAGAAGTTGAAGTCAACCAGAGTGGAACGGTATACATAGGTCTCGATGATATCCGTGGTGGGATACAGCATGGGATTCGAGCCGACTACGTTGTAGAACAGTCCGAAATTACCCTTTACAATACCGCCCAGTGCGAACAGCAGCAGGATTACGATCGTTCCTCTCAGGGAAGGAAGGATAATGTAGAGAATCTTCTGGAAGCCGTTGGCGCCGTCCACCTTGGCCGCCTCAATGATCTCTCCGTCGATTCCCATGATGGACGCGAAATAAACTACGGAATTGTATCCGGTCTGCTGCCACAGGTACACGATTACCAGGATCACCGGCCAGACTCCGGCTGTGGCGTAAGGCTGCCATTTTTCCAGTCCAAGGCTGGTGAGCACGCCGTTCACAAAACCGGTATCATAGTTCAGAAGGTTGAACACCAGGAAGCCTACCAGAACCTGCGAAATGAAGTAGGGCAGGAACATGATGGTCTGGGATACCTTCCGGAACCATTTGCTGCGGATCTCATTCAGAAGGATCGCCACAAACACTGCGAGGAAATTGCCCAAAAGGATAAAGACAAGGTTATAAAGGATCGTGTTGCGGGTCAGTTCCAGCAATTTGCCGGAGGTCATCAGGAATTTGAAATTATCCAGTCCGATGAACTGACTTCCGAAAATTCCGTCGCGGTAGTTATACCGGACGAATGCCACCCAGATGCCCGGCAAAGGCATGTAATTGAAGGCAAAGAAAAAAATGATCGCCGGCAGGCACATCAGAAGCAGCGTCCTGTATTTGACCACTTTTTGAAAAAAGGTTAGTCCGCTTTTTTGCTTTTTCATAGTTCTCCCTCTCTTCGCTGGTATTTCGGTCTGCGGAATCTGAAACCGATTTCATTTTTGATGAATTCATTGTAGCACCTTGATGATTATTTTGCAATATCGAAATGAAATACAAGGAAGTTTTAGTTGTTTGTACAATTTTGCCCTCTCAATATTGTACATTTTTACTAAAAATCTATAGATTTTTCTCCGCCGCAATTTCCATGAAATTTTCCGCAAAAAAAGAGACGGGAACGTCGTCCCATCTCATTTTCCATGGTTTCTTTTTTTCATCCGCTTTTTTCAGGCGCTTTTGCGCTGCTGTTCCGCACCGCCAGCCTGGGAGTGATCATCTGAATGGGTTCCACTTCCTCTCCCCGGATGAGCCGTATGGCAGTATCCACCAGACAGTTTCCGTACTCCTCATAATTATAATCGACACTGGTCAGATCCGGTATCATCATCCGGGCAATGTACGTATTATCGCATCCCACCAGAGAAATGTCCTGCGGAACCTTCTTTCCATGCTCCATAATACTGCGCATGACGCCCGCCGCCACAAAATCATTCACCGCGATCACGGCGGTGAGCTCCGTGCCCTGACTGAACATCCGGTTCATGAGCAGATATCCGCTCTCCATGTCATAACTGCCGTCGCCGGCCACCAGCGCTGGGTCAAAGGAAATCTGATGCGCTTTCAGAGAACGCTGATACTGGTGAAATTTTTCATAGGTTCCCAGCACGTCCATCCGCCCGCCGATCAGCGCGATCCTCCTGTGTCCCAGACCGATCAGATGCTCCATCAGCAGCTCCATCACCTTGGCACTGTCCACGCGCACCGCATGGCAGTCCATTCCCTCCACCTTTCCGGTTACCACCACGGGCGTCCGGGCCATCGTCCGGTTCAGGAGCTTTACATACTCCTGCTTGGAAAAAAGAGCGTCCGCGCTTCCTCCCATCTGGATGAAGGCCCCCACCCGCTGCTCCTGAAGCATTTCCAGCTGCTCGCCTTCCCGCTGGAAATTCCCGGAGAAATTAGCCAGAAGCACCGTGTAGTCGGCATTTTGCGCAGCCCGCTCACAGGATTCGAACAATTCCGCGTAATAGGGGTTCCGGATATCCGCCACCAGAATTCCGATGACTCTGCTCCGGGTATCCGAAAGGCTTCTGGCAAAGGCGTTGGGCTTAAAATTATACTTTCTTACCAGGCAGAGCACCTTATCCCGCTTTTCCTTGCGCACATTCACGTTATTCGTCAGGACCCGGGATACCGTAGCCGGAGAAACCCCCGCTTCCCTGGCAATATCGTAGATCGTAACCACTTTATTCTCATTATTTTGCTGTTTAGACATGGCAGTCCCGCCTTCCTGCAAATAATAATCGATTACGTTCTATCATAATCAAAATAACTTCTGCTGTCAAGACGATACAATACGGGTCCGGATCGATACTCTGCAGGTTCGGGTTAATACCATGCGAACCCGGATCGATTCAGCGCTGTTTCATCGCTTTTGGGATTCAATGCGGTTTCGCCGGCCTTTTGTTATGCGTTCTTCTCAGATTTTATCGCTGCAGCTATAGATACGCCGATCTGCACGTTATAAGGAATCAAAGTCGCCTGGAAAGCATGATAGAGGTCGGATTTTCCCGGCCACACGGTTCCCATAAGCTCGTTCTTTTCGTTCAGCTGATGGAACCAGGAGCCGTTTACATGATCCACAACCACTGTGTCCAGATACTCCATAAAGGCTTCGTAGTCCGTTTTGTACTTTTCATTTCCGGTCACGCGGAACAGTACGGCAGACGTATTGATGGCCTCCGCCAACGTCCAGTGCATACGGTCATGTACCACCGGCTTTCCTTCCCAGTCCGTAGTATAAACGATTCCGGGTGCTCCGTCGCAGTTCCATGCATCGGAAACCGCCTGATTATACAGGTTCTGCGCAACTGTGAGACATTTCCCGAATTCCGGAGATTTCTGATTGCAGGCGGATACGGCCCACTGAACGATCAGTCTGGCCCACTCGATTCCGTGTCCCGGCGTAGCGCCGTAGGGTTTGAAGGGATCGTCCGGTTTTTCTTTATTGCACTCCAGGTCGGCAGCCCACTCTTTGGAAAAATGCTCCGGAAGTCTCCAGTGATTCCGCTCCGCCCACTGAAGGACGTGATCGATGATCCTCCCGGCGCGGACGCGGTATTTTTCCTCTCCCAGCGCATCCGCAGCTGCAAGGAACGCCTCCACCGTATGCATGTTCGCATTCAGTCCGCGGTAATCATCCAGCTCGGTAAACTCCGTATTCCAGGTATCGCAGGAAAGTCCTTCCTCTTCATTCCAGAATTTTTCATCATATACTTTGCAGGCGTCCTCCACCAGTTCCTTCGCCCCGGGTCTGCCTGCCAGCAGAGCGGAAGTGGCCGCCAGAATCACAAAGGCATGGGCGTAGCACTGTTTCGTGGGGAGAATGCCCCCGTCGGCTTTCAGGCCCGCGTACCAGCCGCCGGACGCATCGTCGTGAAGCTCCCCTTTCAGGCCTTTTAATCCGGCGTCCGCCAGTTCCGCACATCCCTCGAATCCCAGCATCTGTCCGATGCTGTATACATGCACCATACGGGATGTGATCCACGTCTCCCTGGGTCTGTCCGTCCAGGGCGTTCCATCATCCCCCAGATAGTAGGAAGATCCTCCCGGAGCGGGAAACTTTTTCCCGAACTGAAGCAGGCGCTCTCTCAGCTCCGCCAAAAATGCCTGGTTCTCCGCTGTGTCCAGCTGATATTTCTTATTTGCGTTCATAAAAAATCCTCCCTGTAAACTGTAAAATCCTCTCCCGGGCCCCATCCAGAAATATAATCTTCCCTTTTCCGGCGGCCCCTTTTACTGAATTTTATTGCGGATAAAACCTTCTGTCAATCATTTTTCACTGCAAAAAATCTCCCGCAGCGTTCCCGGCCATTCTCCCGCAAAAAAACTGCCCGCATAGAAATGTTGAAGTCCTGTTGTGACAATCCCTGACATTCCTGTGCGGGCAGGGGTAATCTCTCTGCTCCATTTATCTTTAAAGGGCGTTATTGATCTCTCGTATTTTAAATAGATCTTTTTCCCCAGTTCACACCCTCTACCGCAGTCAAAATCGCCTGTTTGACTCTTCCCTGAAGGTACGCTTCATTCAATTTGCTCTTATTATATCTCAAATATGAATCCTGCGTATATTCCACAAGCAATGCTGTAAAAAAGCGCTCCCAGCTGATATATTCCTGACTTTCAATAAAATCTTCCGGATGCTCCAGAATATCCTGTATGACTTTTCCATCAATTACTCCTGATTTCAGCACCAGCCACTCAAAGGACTCCGGCAGATAACATTTCACTGCCGGTTTACAGCGCATCAGCTGATATAACTCATTCATCTCCGATCCAATTGCCGCGCCATCCGCAATGATTAACACCGGCTTGTCCTGTTTACTCACAGCATCCTTAAGATTAGATTTTCCTCCTGCGCTTGTACAGGCAATGTCATTTTCAGCACATACTGACTGAAAAAATTCATACCCGGAATGAGAGTCCTCCACTATTACCTTCTCCACCCTTTGCTTTCCGGTAAATTCTTCTGTACTGTAAATGCGATACAGTTCGTTATAAGTTCGTTTCATATCACGATACCTGCCAGACGTATGAATACCATATATTTCATCCACAGCATAAGGCAGATTGGGAAGATCCTCCCGAGTGATAATGACAAAATAGTTGTTCGAAGCTTTCACTGCCCGGGCAAACTCCCGGGATTTGATAAATCTGCTTTCTTCATCCAGAAAGAGTATCTGGTCATGAAGATTGGGCAGCACAAGATTCCAGTCCCTTCCGCCCAGCGTCCTGCAGGGACGTTCGCACAGGACATCCACGCCTGAGCTCTCTCCCAGCGTGAATGCCTGCTCTAAAAGATTGAACAATGTGGTTTTTCCTGTCGCGCTGTCCCCACGAATGATCGTAATATTCCGCCGGATATCCAGTTCATAACGGAGCCTGTTATTCTGTACAATAATATGATATTTTCCTTTCATCCATCAACGCTCCTTTATTTTGACCGCTTCCTCCAGATACTCCTCATAACTGTGTACAGTTACACCGGTGTTCAGTATCAATGCTTCAAAATCCGGAACCTCATGAAAATCCATCACATGATGAAGATTGATCGTCAGGTCTTTCCGCTTTCCAATCTCCACAATCCATTTTGCACAGTTATCCCCGCAGGCGGAAGCATTAAAAATTCTTCCGCTCTCATCAAAAGCCATGAGAATCAAAGTCTTGACGCCTCCTGAGATTTCTTTTGTAGAAATCGGTCCAAGAACCGGACTCTGAATCAGATGTGTTCCAATTACTTCTGATTTGTCAATGTCTTTAATCATTTCAACCGTCAGAGAATCCGTGATCCACTCATCCTCATATCGATTGTCAAAATATGTGGGAGGATGATAAATCTCATGCTCCGCTTCTCCAAATAAAATTTTCAGCATTATCTATCCTCCTGTGAAACCATTCTCCGGATTTTTCGGCAGGCTGCAGCACGCTTTTCAGTGCCTTGCAGGAAAAAAGTCCGCATATCTTTTCCTCATGCCTTCTCCTCTTTTCCAAGTCTTTCACCCATCCGGAAAGCCATCTCCAGGTCTTCCGGGAATCTGGACTCCCGCATATCTTTTTTGTGCTGTTCATCGAAACCTGCCATATTGAATTTGGTATAATCGTTAACCTGGAGTGTATCACAGCTGGGATAGATCTCCATGCTGCCGTTCAGTATCTGAAAGCCCCGCAAATATTCCTCCATCTTTGCTTTGTACCAGCTGTCGTAGGTGGATTTATCCGCATTCATGGTGAGAATCACACCCACGTTGACCTTCCCGGTAAAATAATTCGCATAATCATCATAAGACAGCGCAGAAAAACGCAGGCGCTCCAGGAGAGCGTGAACCTGACTTGTAACGTCTCCCAGATAGATCGGTGAACCGATAATCAGCGCATCTGCGCCAAAAATCCGGTCAATCACCGGAGAAAGATCATCCTTCCAGAAGCAGTGACAGCGCTGCGCGCCTTTGCGTTTGCACGCAAGACAGCTGCGGCAGCCGGCAAAGCTGAGATCATATAGATCGATATATTCAGTCTCCGCCCCCGCTGATTCCGCTCCTTTCTGTGCCGATTTCAGCATCATGGCCGTATTCCAGTTCTTCCTCGGACTCCCGTTTAAAATCATTATTTTCATAATATCCCCTCCTGATTCTTAAGATTTTGCTTCTTCAGCCAGCTCCTGAAACTTCCCATCCCGGCAATGTCAAACGCTCTTTTCCTCTACAACTGATCCGATTTTTCCTTATTTTCTTTTTCCAAAAAAGTCTCCACCTGCATCACGAATTTCTGCGCACTTTTGATTTGGTTCTCCGAATCCTCCCTGGAAGCTTACTAATAGCTGCTTTTAAATCTTCTTTGGCGCGGTTAAACCGATATTCTGAAAGCGTCTTCACATCAGGCTGCATACAAAACTACCCCCTCCTCAGATACATTTCGATAGAATGGAGATACCTTCATCCATGACATAAATTCCTGATAGCTTACATCTATGATGGAAAACACTTTAAAATATTTGAGTGAAATATCCGTTGAAACATTATTTAACTTGTCCTCAAAACATCTCAGTTCCCGATCTGTCCCGTCAATCAGAATCATAATATCTATATCCGATTCATTAGTAGCTGTTCCGCGAGCAGCCGAGCCATATAGAATCACTGCCTTCAGCTTATCCATATATACTTCCTGCAGCATATCGGCAAGCTCACTAAGCGCCTTTCCTAATTCCTTATTCTGCAGCTTTTTCATAAAACCATCTTCCTTTCAACAGTTTCTCAGTTGCCGCCTCTCCGTTGCTTATGGGTATCTTACCACAGACCTGCAAGGAATGGCAAGCAGAAGGCCGGAAACTTTCAGAACCCATCTCTATGATGAACTGTCAGTACACCGGTCATCCATACCAATTTTTTCCTCATCCGGGAATGAAAACAGAAACAGGCCCTGACATTCCGGAGCTTCGGCATCGATGGCTTTTGTAGGCAGATGCGTATCCCCAAAACATACCTTGCTCTTTTCCTCGAAAACATATAATATAATAACAGGATTTCAAAAACATTGCCTGGAGGCAGTATGTCTTTAAAATCCAAAACACCTTATAAAACAGTTGATATATACGGAGGTCTGCCCTATGAAACTATTTCACCAGATCATCACAGCCCTGGTGCTGATGCTCTTTATTACTTCCTTTGCCGTGACAGTAACGCTCAATTTCCGTCCCCTTTACTATTTCGACATCAGATACCTGGACATTCCATCTATGTCCGGCATGAGTGCCGAAGAAATCAGAACGAACTACGACGCCCTCATTGATTACAATTCAGTCACCGGCCCCAAAACCCTGAATTTCCCCACTCTTCCCATGTCTGAGAACGGCCGCATCCACTTTAAGGAAGTCAAACGTATTTTTCTTGCATTTGAATATATGATGTTCGTTACTGCTATTCTGACGGTGATCCTGATCGTCATTTCCGTCAAAAAAGTGCATAAAATTCTTTTCTTAAAACTGGCTGCCATTTTTACGGCCGTCATCCCGGCTGTCCTGACTCTCTGCATCGGCATGAACTGGGAAGAAGCCTTTGTCGCTTTCCACCATATTTTTTTTGACAATGACTACTGGATTTTCTATCCCGGAACAGACCCGGTCATCACCATGCTGCCGGATACTTTTTTCTTCCACTGCGCGGCCATGATCCTGATACTCATGTTTCTTGGAAGTATCATCTGCTTTGCGGCGCATCAGGTATTAAAACACAGCAAATTCTTCCGTTCAAGCTAAGGAGTTTTCCGTTAAATTATAAGGTATTCCGCCATGAATGACAACTCCAAATCCGTTTGAGTTCTCCCGAAAAAACCACGCAAAAAGAGACGGCCAAAACCGTCTCCTTTACATTATGCTTCCTTATGCCTCATTTTCTGCGAAAAATCATGTACAAAAAACATATACCACCAAAATCAATGAATCAAAAAAGCATCACACTTCTTCCGCGGAACTCTCAAGCCCGTAAGCCACCAGCGCATCTCCCTCCAGGACGCTCATACCGGCAGTATAGTAGATAACCGTTCCATCCTCCAGCGCATGGAATGACTTTTTGATATTTCCAAAGAAATCACCAAGCTCACCCAGAAGATCGCCCTTCCTCACCTGCTGGTCTTCCCGGACAGCCGGATACCAGACGCCCCGCATGTCCGACTCCAGATACTCCGTATTGCGGTAAATCTTTTTCGGATATGTTTTCCGATATTCAGCAGTCATCCCATACATCCCCAGATGATCCAGAAGAAGCAGCATACATTCCCGGATCTGCTCTGCCCATTCTTCTCTCACAATTCCGCCGTACCCGCATTCCAGGATAAACCCGGGGATATCCAGATAATTAGCCGCATAGCCGTACTCTCCCACGGAATTGGAAGAAGCCAGAAGATACCTCACATTCATGGTCTTTGCAGCGGCCAGAGCAGCTTCCGTCACTTCAGGCGCCCGTGGATAAAAGATACAGGGTGAAAGAGCCTCGCACATGCCTCCGCCGTGAAGATCGGCGATAAAATCCACCCCCGGAAAGATTTCCTTCACAAACCAGGCGGCAATCTGCTGCCCTATGGTTCCGCGTTCATTCCCCGGATAATCCGCGTTCAGATTTACATGATCCTCCGGAATAAATCTGGCGTACTGCTGCCAAAAGCCGCTGGTATTCACGCAGTGCATGAGGATCACATTTCCCTTCAGATTTTCCGGCTGAATTTCCTTAGCCAGACGGGCCGCAGCGGCAGATCCGTTATATTCCCCCGCATGAATCTGCGCTGTGATCAAAAGTGTTCTGCCCTCCTGAGAGCCGCAGATGAGCGTCGCGGGGATCTCATATTCCCTTCCTCCGGGATGAAGCATCACCTGCTTTTTCTCTCCTGGTTTCAGCTCATAGCCGCATACCTTCCACTCATTCATCCCGGCTGCTCCTCTTGGAATCGCAATTTCAGACATTTCATCCCTTCCTTTTCATATTCTGATAATACTGATATTCAAAAGCATTGATAAAATTACAGAGAGCATACCCCTGCGGCAGAACCTGTCTGCCGCAAAAATATGCCCATATACAAGAACAGGAAAATAAACTAAAGTTTTTTTACAAACAGCGCACGGATCGCATTTAAAATCGCAATGACCATTACGCCGACATCCGCAAAGATCGCCAGCCACATGGTCGCGATACCCAGTGCGCCGAGGATCAGGCAGATCAGCTTGATCCCGATCGCAAAATATATATTCTGGTACACAATGCGCAGGCACTTTCTGGATATCCGGATCGCCTTCGCGATCTTCAGTGGATCGTCGTCCATCAGAACCACATCGGCCGCCTCGATCGCAGCGTCGGACCCCATCGCGCCCATCGCGATTCCAATGTCAGCACGCGAGAGAACCGGGGCGTCATTGATCCCATCGCCGACAAACGCCACCTTCTCCCTGTCATCTTTTTCTGCCAGAATGTGTTCCACCTTTGCGACCTTATCAGACGGAAGCAGTTCGCTGTACACCTCGTCAATACCCAGATCCCTTGCCACAGACTCCGCTACGCGCCTGGCATCGCCGGTCAGCATGATCGTCTTCTTCACTCCTGCATGCTTCAGCTGTGCGATCGCTTCCTTTGAAGTCGCTTTGATATCGTCAGAGATCACAATGTGTCCCGCATATTTGCCGTTAAGCGCCATGTGTACGACCGTACCCACATGATGACAGTGGATCGCTTCAATTCCAAGCTTGTTCATCAGCTTTTCGTTCCCGGCCGCCACGTTCACGCCATCAACGACTGCCGTAATTCCGTGTCCTCCGATCTCCTGAATATCCGACACGCGGCTCCGGTCAAGCTCTCTGCCGTATGCCTGCTGAATACTCTTCGCAATCGGGTGGGAAGACGCGCTCTCAGCGTAGGCTGCGTACTCCAGTAATTTCGCCTGTTCAATGCTGCTGTGATGTACGTCGTTTACCTCAAAGACGCCTCTGGTCAAAGTTCCCGTCTTGTCAAATACAACATATTTTGTCTGTGAAAGCGTCTCAAGATAATTGGAACCCTTCACAAGAACTCCCTGGTTGCTGGCCCCGCCGATACCTGCGAAGAAGCTCAGCGGAATGCTGATGACCAGCGCACACGGACAGCTGATCACAAGGAAGGTCAGCGCCCGGTAAATCCACTGCACCCACTCCGGATTTCCGCCTGTCAGCGTGAAAAACAGCGGCGGGATCACAGCCAGCGCCAGCGCGCAGTAGCACACCGCAGGCGTGTAAACCTTTGCGAATTTGCTGATGAAATCCTCGGATTTCGATTTCCTTGAGCTCGCGTTCTCCACCAGATCCAGGATCTGGGATACCGTCGAATCGCCGAACTCCTTCGTCGTCTGAATCTTCAGGACGCCGGTCATATTGATGCAGCCGCTGATCACCTCGTCTCCGGCTTTTGCCTCACGCGGCAGGCTCTCTCCGGTCAGCGCGCTTGTGTTCAGGCTGGACGCGCCTTCCAGAATCACGCCGTCGATCGGTACCTTCTCGCCCGGCTGCACCACGATCGTACTTCCGATCTCAACCTCATCCGGATCCACCTGTTCCAGCCTGCCGTCGTTCTCAATATTGGCATAATCGGGGCGGATATCCATCAGTTCGCTGATGTTGCGGCGGCTTTTTCCCACTGCATAGCTCTGGAACCATTCGCCGATCTGGTAAAACAGCATGACGGCGACCGCCTCATTGTAATCTCCGCTCTTCTCATACAGCGCGATCACGATCGCCCCGATCGTCGCGACTGCCATCAGAAAGCTCTCATCAAAGATCTGTCTGTTCAGGATCCCTTTCCATGCCTTAAGCAGAATATCGTAACCGATCACCAGATACGGCACCATGTACAGCAGAAAACGCAGGATTCCCTGAACCGGCAGAAAATGGAGCAAAATCACCAATGCCGCCGCAAGGAAAATGCGGGCAAGCATCTTCTTCTGTTTCTTATTCATACTCTGTCACTCATTCCTCAGATATATACCTCGCAGTCCGGCTCCACCTTCTTGCAGGCCTTTACAACCTCCGGCATAACTGTCTTCGGATCCTGTCCTTCCTCAAATTCCACAATCATTTTCAGCGTCATAAAATTGACGATCGCATTTTTCACTCCGTTTACTTTCTTTGTCGCATCCTCCATCTGATTTGCGCAATTTGCGCAGTCCACTTCGATTTTATATGTTTTTTTCATGCTCTTCCTCCATAAATTCTTTTATTATTCATATTTTTCTCACAGATCCTGCGGAAAAGAAGCTGCCGTTCTCTCCGTGATCCCTGAAAGCTTCTGCTCTACAGGCCCCGGCGCTCCTTCGCGTCCTCAAAGGTATAGGAAAGCGCAAGCTCCTGAAGCTGTCCCAGCGTCGCATCCGGATTGTACAGCCTGCACACGTTCTGCAGATCCTCATAATTGTACGCGTTGATCGCAATGCTCGAGGCAAGGGAGTATTTCTCCACATAATCCTGGGCGCTGTCCGATGTCCAGAAACCCTGCGTCAGACGGAATGCCTTTCCATCCTCGCGGAAATCCTCTGCAAAACCGGTCACAGCATTGTACATGGCGGCAAACGACGGCCCGATGATCGAACAGTATTTCCCGGTGAGATAGGAAAGATTTCCCTCATTGTACAGCTGCAGATTCCGCTCGTTATAACAGTCGATCAGACCAAGCTGCGCGCCCTTGACCGTGTTGTACATCTCCGAGACCGGAAGCACCGACAGGACGACCGGATATCTGTCCTTCCCGTACTCTTCCCGCGCCGGTTCCAGAAATTCCTCAAAATCCAGATAGCCCGGGCAGATGCAGACAGTCAGATCGCCCGCAGCAGCATGCCCAATCTCCCCGGACACGGCGAGCTCCTCCGCCGTCCGGTCGAAGTTCACGCCGTACGCCTCCTGCAGCGCATCGAGAATTCCTTCCGTCCGCGCCCTGTGCATTTCATTTCCCAGCGGCGCGCCGCCGCTCAGGATAAAATACTCGTCCCCGGCGTGCTGATCCGCAAAAAACCGCGCCATATCCGCGCCCGCCTGGTACTCGATCTCGCTTCCCGGTCCTACAACGCCCAGAAAATACGCATTGTCCTCCACTGAGGCAAACGCCTCATCCGAAACGCTCCCGGACGCCATCATATAGTAAACCTCGTTCTCAGCGCAAAGCTCCACCTCTGCGGCAAGATCGTAGCTGTTAAAGGAAAGAATCCCTTCCGCCCCGGCATCGCTGACATTCCGGATAAACTCCATTTCCTCCTCGGCGCTCGTGATGCTGTCCGAGTACAGGAACTCTACATCCGGAAAGCATGCTCCGATATAATCCTGCAGGTAGGTGCGGAACGTGATCACTTCCTCGTCGGTGATACTGTATACCAGTACGCCGATTTTGTGCGTCTCCATGCCGGCGCCTGCAGCCGCCTCCTGCGCGGAGACAGAGCCGCATACCGCTGCAGCCATTGCCGCACTCAAAAATCCTGCGCATAGTTTCCCTGTTATTTTTCTCATAACCGCTCCTTTATAAAAGTCTGCCTTACGCCGTCCCGGTGACAGATGCTCCGGACTGTTTGGAAACCTCGTGGTACAGATGGCATGCCACCTGATGATCCTCCGCCAGACTGAGAAGGGGCGCCCTTTTCTGCCTGCAGATTTCCATACAGTGCTCACAGCGATCCTGGAACGGGCACCCCGGAGGCACATCCAGAGGACTTGGCGCCTCGCTCTCAATACTCTCAATCTTTTTTGAGAAGTCCATATTGAGGTCAAAAACCGCGCCCAGCAGAGCCTGTGTATAAGGATGCTTTGCCTCCCCGATCGCTTCTCCGGGCAGCACCTCCACGATGTTCCCCAGATACATCACCGCAATCTCATGCGCGAAAGACTGGATCAGTCCCAGGTCATGCGCGATGAAACCGATCGAAATGTTCTTCTTTTTCTGCAGATCCACGATCAGCTCGATGATCGTTTTCTGCACGGAAACGTCCAGCGCACAGGTCGCCTCGTCCATCACTATGATCTCCGGCTCCAGAGCGATCGCCCTCGCAATCGCGATGCGCTGCCTCTGTCCTCCGCTCATATTGTGCGGATAGCGGTCCGTGAACTCTCCCGGCAGGTCAACCATCTCGAGATATTTGCGGGCAACCGCATCCTTCTCGCTCTTTTTAATCCGCCTGAAGTTCAGCAGCGGCTCGCAGATGATATCGCGTATCTTCATCTTCGGATTGAACGATGCGCCCGGATCCTGGAATACCATCTGGATATTCTGCCGATTCTGACGCAGCTCCTCTCCCTTCAGCTTCGTGATATCCTTTCCGCGATAGAGGATCTCGCCCTCGCTCGGCTTATCCAGCGACACCAGGAAGCGCATGAAGGTGCTCTTCCCGCAGCCGGATTCCCCCACAAGGCCGAGCGTCCTCCCCCTGTACATCTTCAGATTAATATCATTGCACGCAGTCAACACACGGTTGTTGGAAGCCGGAAACCTGCGTGTCACATGCTTCGCTTCCAGGATCAGTTCTCTCTCATTCGACATAGCGCACACCTCCCACGGACGGAACCGCCTCCAAGAGCTTCTTCGTATACGGGTTCGCCGATTCATGCAGCATATGCTCACGGTTTCCCTCGTCCTCGGTCTGTCCCATTTTCATGACGACTATGTAATCCGACATATAGGCGGCGACGCCCAGATTGTGTGTCACCACGATGATGCTGGTTCCATATTCATCTCTCAGCTCCATCATCTGCCGCACGATCTGCGCCTGTGTCGTGACGTCCAGAGCGCTCGTCGGCTCATCCGCCAGCAGAAGCTTCGGCTGATAAGTCATTCCCATCGCGATCCCGACCCTCTGGCGCATACCGCCTGAGAGCTGGAACGGATAACTGCGCATAATGTTGTCCCCGCTCGGAAGACACATTTTCTCCAGCATCTCCACACCCTTGTCCCAGGCGTCCTTCTTTGAAATATTCTCATGTGTCCTTATGTATTCGACAAACGCGGTCCCAATCTTCTTGGTCGGATTCATCATCGCTCCGGAATCCTGAAAGATCATGGAAATATCTGTTCCGCGAAGCTTCCGCCACTGCTCGGCCGTGTTGCCGAGAAGAGATTTCCCTTCAAAGAGGATATCTCCCTCCGTGACTTTTCCGCCTCCGGCGAGCAGCCCGAGGACCGCACGGATCACGGTTGTCTTGCCGCTTCCGCTCTCACCCACGATGCTGCAGATCTCTCCTCTGTCCAAACTCAGGCTGAAATGTTTTACAGTCGGCACGTTTTTGTAGGATATCGTAACATCTTTTATCTCAAGCATCTCGTACCTCCTTATTCATTTCTCGGGTCCAGAATGTCACGCAGGCTGTCGCCCAGCATATTGAACACCACAACCACAAGGAAAATAGCAAGACCCGGAAAAATCATCAGCCACGGAGCCGCCTGTATGTACGCGCGCCCTTCGTTCAGCATCAGCCCCCACTCCGGCGCGGGCGCTTTCGCCCCAAAGCCGAGGAAAGAAAGACTCGACAGCTCGAGCATCATCGTCCCGATGTCAGTCGCCGCCGTGATGATCAGCGTTGTGATCGTGTTCGGCAGCATATAGCGCAGCAGCATGTACGGTGTCTTCGATCCGGTGACGATCGCCGCCGCGACAAAGTCCCGGTTGCGGATCTTCATAACAAGGCTCCGCGCCAGCCGGGCGTATTTCGTCCAGCTTACCAGGGAAAGCGCGATGATCGCGTTCTTCACGCTCGCGCCCAGAATACCGGCGACCGCGATCGCGAGCACCAGCCCCGGAAACGCGATCATCATGTCCGCGATCCGCATGATCACGACGTCCACCCAACCGCCAAAATAACCGGCCAGAATACCAAGGAAGGTTCCGACCACGAAAATGACGATCACCACGGTGAAGGTCGCTGCCAGAGATGTGCGCGCCCCGTAAATCACGCGCGTAAAAATATCCCTTCCCAGCTTGTCCGTACCAAATATATGACCCGCTCCCGGCGGCTGCAGTCCGAACAGGATGTTTCCCTCCGTCGGGTCCACGCCCCTGGTCACCTGCGGCGCGAAGACCGCCGTCAGCACGATGAGGACCGCAAGGAAACCGAAAAGGGTAAAGGTTTTGTTTTTCAAAAAGAAATTCTGTTTTTTCATGCTGTCACCTCACCTCTTCAATCTCATTCTCGGGTCCACATAAATGTAGGACAGGTCAACGATCAGATTGATCACCATGTAGATCACGGCTACCCAGAGCACATAGCCCTGGATCAGCGGATAATCGTACGCTGTGATCGCAGATACCGCCAGGTTGCCCATACCGGGATAGGAAAAGATCACTTCCACGACGGAGGTTCCGCCAAGGAGCGAACCGATCGAGAGGCCGAGCATCGTGATCAGCGGAAGCAGGGAATTCGGGAACACGTTTGTCCAGAGAATCTTCCACTTTTTGATCCCGCGCGCGGTCGCCCCGGTCACATAGTCCTGATTCAGCTCCTCCAGCACAGCTGTCCGCACCTGCCTCGTATACTTCGAGGACATGGCGATCGCCAGCGTGACGGAAGGAAGGATCATACTCCTGAAATCTCCTGCCGAGCTGATGACCGGCAGCCAGTTCACCCGCACGCAGAAAACCAGCATCAGCATCAGGCCTACCCAGAAATTCGGCAGGGACACGCCGAAAAAGGTCATTCCCCTGACAAGGAAATCGACCGGTTTATTCCGACAGACCGCCGAGAGCATCCCCAGCGGAACCGACACAATCAGCATCAGAATCATGGAAAACAGGGCCAGCTTCATCGTCGGCCAGAGTCTTGCAAGAAGCAGAGAGACCACCGGCTTTCCGTAGGCGTAGGACGTGCCGAAATCTCCGTGCAGGCAGTTCCCGAGCCAGCGGACATACTGTACCAGAAATGGGTCGTTCAGCCCCATCTGCTCGCGCACCTCCTCCAGCACATCCTCCGAGGGGATCATTCCGGTCGCCGCATACATCGTACGCACCGGGTCTCCTGGCGCCATGTACGTCAGCAGGAAGGTCAGAAAGCTGATGCCGATCAGCACAATGAGCATCTGAAGCAGTCTGACTCCCAATTGTTTCTTCGACAAATCATTCATCTCCTTTCACATGCAGACTCCCGACAGAGCTGCCGAAAGACGCAGCATGCTTCCTTTGGCAGCTCTGTATTCAGGTGAACCCTGCACTGCGAAACCGTCTATGTTCACTCTGCCGGTGTGATCTCCGTCGTCAGCCAGTAGTAGTCTGCCGTGTGAATATGTGCGTTCCCGACATTCTTCGAATAGATCATGGAGCTCTTGTAGTAGCCGTCCACAAGTACCGCAGCATCGTCAATCAGAATCTGCTGCATGCGGGTAATGATCTCCACGCGCTTCTCCGGATCCAGCTCCACCTGCAGTTCCTCATAGAGAGAATCGTACTCATCGTTGTGATACCGGCTGTAGTTTTCGCCCTTGCTGTACCAGTTCGACAGATAGGCCGTCGGGTCGCCCGTGCCGACCGTCGTCCAGTTGTTATTGCTCAGGTCAAAATCACCGGTCTCCAGCTCTGCCCAGCAGCTCTCGGAATCCGACTCGTTCTCGTTGACGCCGATGCCGATCGCATCGAGGTACATATGGTGTGCCTGGGAGAATTCCTTCAGCAGACGATTATCGTAGTAACTGTATTTCAGCATGATGTTCTCCCCGTCCAACTCACGGATGCCGTCGCCGTCCGTGTCCACAATACCGGCCTCATCCAGCATCTTGTTCGCCCCGTCCACGTCGTAAGCATACGGATTGGTCAGGGAATCGTAACCGTATTCCAGATTCGACGGAAGCACGGAGCAGCCGGCCGTATACAGGCCGCCGATCAGCGGGCTCACACAGATCGTCTCACTGTCAATCGCCATCATGACCGCCTTACGCAGGGTGTCATTGCCGAGAGGACCGTCAAAGTTGACCCAGGAAAATCCGCAGCGGACGCCGGTCGCGATATCCACCGTGTAGTCCGGGTTGTCCTGCAGCGCCTGGATATCCGCTACATTCGTGATGTTCTCTACCAGATCCACCTGGCCATTCTGGAGCGCCATCGCCTTCGCGGTCGCGTCGCCCATGTACAGAAGCTGCACTGCGTCATAGGGAACTTCCTCGCAATAATACTCGTTTGCTACCAGGTCATAGCCGACCTCCTCCGTATAGTTGGAAACCACATACGGGCCGGTACCGATCGCGTGGTGGTCGAAGTCCTCCGTGTCCGCCACATCGAGGATGCACATGGTCGGATGCGCCAGGTTCTTGGAAAGATCCGTGTATGCGGTCTGCGTCACGATCGTGACTGTATTTGATGCATCGTCCGCCGTGATCTCGGCCTCGAATTCCAAAAACTTTTCCGGATTGCTGGTGCCGTTCGGTCCCTCTTCTTTATCCCAGGTCAGGGACTCCACGACCTTGGAGGCCGTCAGGTCGCAGCCGTCCGAGAACTTCAGTCCGTCTTTGATCTTGATCGTCCATGTCTTATGATCGTCAGATACCTCGCAGCTCTCTGCAAGCCACGGCTCCACCTCCATCGAGTCCGTGAATCTGAACAGGCACTCGCCGACGCCGTAGCGCAGGGTATTCCATGCCGCGCTCTCCTGGAACAGCGGATTGATCATACCACCCGCATAATTCTGACATCCGAATTTAAGTGTCCCCGCTGCTGCGACAGATGATGTGAGGCCCAGCGACATTGCCGACGCTGCGCTGACTGCAAGAATAAGTTTGCTTTTTCTCATTTGCTTTTCCTCTCTTTACCTTTTTATTAATTAATCCGCGCAAAAAAAATGACCTTCCTCAGAAGGTCTATACAGGAGCAATGCCGTCCCACGGCAAAAAAAGACTTAACCCAGCATGGACAAGTCCGGTCTGCCGCCACAGAACAATGATCTCATATACACCGTATGAGTGATTTCATTT
>CANQUG010000027.1 GCA_947626985.1 uncultured Lachnospiraceae bacterium
ACCGGCTGTTCGCTAAACTTTACCGGGGCAGGACTTTCACCTGCCTATATTTCAAGCGCCGAACTGGCGCACTCCTTAATATAGAACTATTATACATTATCAGTTCTATATAATCAAGAAAATTTTATGCATTTTTGCAAAGAAATCAGTGTTTCAAGTGCCTGTAAAACAGCCCAATATAGCCGTTTCCCAGAGTTCTTTACCTCTGGTGACCTCTATTTGGCTATGTCTTGTAATCAAAGACCGGATTTATGGGGTTTTCCTATAGTCCGATGATTTGGGAAAGTTTTATTTGAAGCATACGCCGGCAATGCCGTGGAAGACTGGATAAAACTGAAGCGTACGCCGGCAACGCCGTGGAAGACTGGATAAAACTAAAGCGTACGCCGACAATGGCGTGGAAAACTGGATAGAACTGAAGCGTACGCCGACAATGGCGTGGAAAACTGGATAGAACTGAAGCGTACGCCGACAATGGCGTGGAAAACTGAACAGAACTGAAGCGTACGCTGTCAGGACTGTGCTTTCTGTCATGCAGACGGCGCAACACTCCGCCGAACTAACCGCCAACTCCGGCTAAGACGCTCCGGAGAGCCGTCGCGCCTAAGTCTCCGTAGGCGGTGGATTTCGTCTCCGCTAAAACCGCGCCCAAAAAGTCTGCCTGACAGAAAGCACAGTCCTGCCAGCTGTTTATCGGCTTCAGCATAAAAATTTTCTCGGATGAGACAACGATATTATCGCAATATCATACTGCCGAACGCTTCATGAGCCTGCTTTCACATAATTCTATATCGTCAGCTTTATCCTCCGCTTTCAGGTTCGGATTTTGAGTTCTCGGACAATTTCTCCCCGGATCATAAAACCGTTTTTATGAAAATCGGATTTCAGTGAAAAAAATCGTGGAAGACTCTGTTTACACACCAGGCGTAGGTTCTCTTCCACACAGTCTTTTCCGCCAGGATGGGACAGGAGTACAGCACCTCGTCTCCCAGAATGCAGGAAATCTCTCCGATCTGCTCTCCCTTCACCACGGGGGCGGGAATCGCATCCGGCATGGAAACCTCCACACGGATTTCTTCCTGTTCTCCCAGAAGGATCTGCCGGCTTTTTTTGTCCTCCGGCACCCGGTAGGCTCCCTCCAGGCTGATTTTTTCCTCCAGAGAGCTGTCTGCCGTGACTCCCTCCTTCACCTCCACCTTCTTCAGCTGCGGCTCCCTCCACAGGTTTTCATAATGGAAATGAGAATTGCCGTAGTTCAGAAGGGTTATGGTATCTTTCCATTTATAGGTTTTGTTGCTGGGCCAGCCGCAGCCCAGAAGAGCAATAATAAAGGTCTTTCCCTCCCGCTCGCAGGCGCACACATAACAGTAGCCGGCATTGCCGGTAAATCCTGTTTTACCTGACAGTACTCCCTGTGCCATATCCAGAAGGGCGTTGCCGTTCTGGACGGAAAACTGACGGGTTCCGGTGATATCGGAAAAGCTGTAGTCTCTGGTCTGGGTGATGCGCAGAAAATCTTCATTCTGAATGGCATAGCGCATGATCAGAGCCAGATCTCTGGCCGTTGTGTGATGCACTCCGCCCGCATCCTCGGCGTCCAGGCCATTGGGAGTAACAAAATGAGTATCCGTACAGCCCAGTTCCGCGGCTTTGCGGTTCATCATCTCTGCAAATCCCTCCACAGAGCCTCCCACATGCTCCGCCACGGCCACGGCCACATCGTTGTGGCTTTTCAGCATCAGAGAGTAGAGGAGATCCTTCATATAATATTGCTCGCCCTCCTGAATGTTCAGCTGGACGTCCGGCTGGGCCGCTGCTTTCGCGGAAACCGTCACACAGTCGTTCCCCGATGAGTTTTCCAGAGCCAGAATGCAGGTCATAACCTTGGTAGTGCTGGCCATGGGTCTGGGAGTGTCTCCCTCCCGGGAGTAGAGAACTCTCCCCGTATCTCCGTCCATAAGCACAGCGGACAGCGCATACAGACTCAGAGAATCCTCTCCGCTTTCACCTGGTTCAGATACCCATGATTCCACAGTTCCCCCATCGGTGTCGGATATCAGGGAAGCTTCTGCTCTGCCGCCGGCTTCATACGCCGGATCAGCTTCCTCGCTCTCATGGATCGCCGGTACCAGCTGAATCATGTGGGACGGCAGTTCTGCCCCGGCGGCATCTCCTCCCAGAATACATGCGCACAAAATCACAATTCCCCAAATACGCCCTGCTCTCATCTTCCATCCTCTCCCCTCGTCCGGAATTTCAGACTTCTGATTTCAGTCTATGCGTACTTGTCCGGAATATGCATCGTATCCGCTGCAATTTCCCGCTCTCTCACTCCATTTCTGTAAACTGTATACTAATCCATCCCGGCATTCTCAGGCCAATTCAATTCCTTTCATCACCGCCAGAATTTTTTCCATGATTTTATCCTGCAGATACGCAGAATTCAGATTCCTTTTTGAGTACTCCAGGTAGCTGCCCTTCGTACTTTGGATCAGACGTGCTGTAAAATACCGTTCCCAGCTGAAAAAATCTCTGCTTTCAATCCATTCTTCCGGATTATTCAGCATTTCAGTAATACTCTTATCCTCTGTCAGACCGGAACTTAGAATCAGCCATTCAAAAGATTCCGGCAGATAAAGAATCACATTGGGATAATTCTTTATTAACCTCACCAGCCTGTCCATTTCCGGACCAAACGCAGCGCCGTCAGCCATCACCAGAACCTTCTCATCAAGGTTTTTCGTAACGGCGGCAAAAATATTTGATTTTCCCCGGGCGCTGATACAGACAATCTGATTTTTACGCGCACAGACACCACTGAAAAACTGGAAACCGGAATGGGAATCTTCGACAATTATTTTTTCCGGCTTTATACTATGCTGATAATCCGCAGCATGATACAGATGAAAGAATTCATTATAAGTACGTTTCAGACTTCCATATTTTCCGGAATCGCGAATGCCGTAAATTTCTTCAACGCTGTAGGGAAGGGCCGATATACTTTCCCGGGTTACAATCACGTAGTAATTGTCGGTAGACTGAATCGCCGAAGCAAACTCCGTTCCCGTGACAAAATCATTTCCCTCATCAATAAAAACAATACTGTCCTTCAGCATCGACAGCTGTCCGGGCCAGGTTCTTCCTTCCAGAACCACACACGTTTTATCACAGATAAGCTCCACTGCACTGGAAGCTCCATTTTCAAAATATTCACGGATCATATCCACCAGCGTTGTTTTTCCGGTGGCGCTGTTTCCCCGAATGACAGTGATATTTCTCCTTATCTCAAAATCGTAGCGGATCCGTTTGTTCTGCACAATGATTCTGTGTTTTCCTCTCATACGGCATACCTCTCACACATACAGTCCGGCTATCGGGACAAGCTCCTTCATACTGTGGACGACCTGACCGGTATTCAGAATACGAATATCAAAGCTTCCCTCCCCAAAATCCATCAGATGACGCAGATTGATCGTAAGATCCTCCGACTCCGCAAGCTTCAGAATCCATTTCGCACAGTTGTCGCCGCAGGTCGACGCATTAAATATTTTCGACGGCTCATTTTTTATCAGAATCAGCGTCTTGACTCCGCCGGAAAGCGCGGTCGGACCGATCTTGCCCAGAACCGGACTGTCGATCACCGCGTTGCCCAGAACCGTTGATTTGTCTACATCCAGAATCATTTCTTTTGCCACAGGATCTGTAATCCAGGAATCCTCGTACGCATTTTTGAAATAGACAGAAGTATTGAAAACCGCTTCCGGCATTTTTCCGTAAAAAATATTGAGCATATCCATGCACCTCCATGTCCCGGCTTCTTGAGATTCCCGCAATCCCGCTATCCGTTATAGGTTCTGTCCCATCTTTCCGAGAGCTTCCCCGGCTTCTTTGAGAGGTCGCAGAGCTCCCGGAGATACCGGGGGGCCTCCTCCACGGCCCGGCCGTAGAGATCCCGAAGCTCCTTCACGCTGCTTTCGCAGCCCGGGGCCGGAGATTTTGACATAAAGTAATCCAGAACATTGTCGGAGCGCTTTTTGCCCGCAAATATGGTAAAGAGGCGCATCATCCTCCGGCGCTTTCCTGCATTGTCGTATACCATGCAGTTGGTGATGAATTTCATCATCTGCAGGGAACGGCAGATTTTTCCGGTGGATACCTCAGGCAGGGCCCGGTGGATCACATGACAGTAGGAAATCTTGGGAACGATGCAGTCGGAGGGGTAAAAATGATGAGGATTTTTTCCCGTTTCAAGCATCAGGGCTCTGTCCAATTCCTTCTCCAGAAGCGCATGGGAGATCACTCCCTCCCTGGCCTTCTGATTCACGCAGGGATGGCAGACGGAATCCAGAAGGTAATGACAGCCGAAGCCAAGCAGATAGGCCAGCAGAGGATCATTTTTCCTCCTTCTCACCTCTCCCAGCGCCCGTTCAAAAAACGCCGCCGCCTTTTCCCTGTGCATCCTGGTCCCCACATCGATCACCTTTTTGCTGGTCAGACAGTAAAACAGGATATCCGGACCGTGAAGCCCGATCCGGAAAAGATTTTCATTTTTTCTGACAATTTTTTTTATTTCGGGATCCATCCCCTTATAAACGCGCTTTCCAAATAAATCATGGGCATATGTTGTGGGCATTTTTCATCTTCCTTTTATTTATACATCCAGACGAAGCTGGATTTCTTCTTCTGCTTCCGCTTTAAAATCTTCCATCTGCACCGGGTCCGGCACAGGCAGATCCTCCAGGGTCTGCACGCCGAAGGTTCGCAGAAACTCTTCCGTGGTTCCAAACAGTATGGGCCTTCCGGGGGCATCCAGACGGCCCAGCTCCTTCACAAGATTATATTCCACCAGCCTGTTTACCGCATGGTCGGACTTCACTCCCCGGATCTTCTCGATCTCCGCCTTCGTCACCGGCTGCCGGTAGGCTATGATGGACAGGGTTTCCAGCATAACGTCGGTGAGAGCCGGTTTATGGGGCTGCATGGCCAGCCGGATCAGGTACTCGCAGTATTCCTTTTTCGTGCACATCTGGTAGGAGCCGTCCAGTTCGATGATCTGCAGCCCCGTCTCCTCCTCCCTGCAGCGCTCCATCATGCGATGAAGCTGCTCCCTGGTGGTGGAAACATCCTGCTCCAGGGCTTTTGCGATCAGGGAAAGCTCCACCGCATCTCCCATAGTAAAAAGAATGGCCTCTATGGCCGCTTCCGCTTTTCTGCTTTCCAAATTTTCCTCGTTCCTCTCAATCCTCCGGCTGATCCGTCAGATGGGTCCACTCCGCCGGGTCTGTGATGACTTCCACCTGTATATCTTCAAAAAGAGCCTCCTGCTCCGCACGAATATGTCCCATTTTCATCAGCTCCAGAATGGACAGAAAGGTGACGATGATCTGAACTCTGGAAGTCTGCTCCTCCAGAAGCTGCCGGAAGCTGAAACGCCGGTGGGAAGCGGCATACTCCTTCATCTGGAGCATTTTTTCCGACAGGCTCACTTCTTCCTTCTCGATCTTTCCGAAACGGCTCCGGATAGGATCCACCTTGTCCTCCTGCTTCCGGAGAATGGACCTGTAAATCTGATTCAGCTTTTCCAGAGTGAGATCCTTCAGAAGGTCCGGGACATCCACAGGCTCCCGGTAAGCCAGCACCTCTTCGGGAATGGTGGGACCCTTGTAAAACACTCCCGCGGCCTCGTCCATGCGTTCCCTCAGCTCATAGGACATATATTTGCAGGTTTTATACTCCAGAAGCCTTTCCACCAGGTCCGCCCTGGGATCCTCCTCCTGGCCTTCCTCATTCACCTCTTTGGGCAGCAGCATCCGGCACTTGATATCAATGAGAGTGGCGGCCATCACCATAAATTCGCTCATGACCCCCAGGTCTTCCTCCTCCATGGCCCGGATATATTCCATGTACTGATCGGTGATCTCCACAATGGGAATATCATAAATGTCTATTTTGTTTTTGTCAATAAGGTGAAGGAGCAGATCCAGAGGCCCCTCAAATACCTCAAGCTTGACGGGAATCGCCATGAGAAGGCTCCTTTCCGCAAATGTCCGCAAAGATCAGTTCCCTGGGATTATGGATTCTCACCGGTACAGTGTGCTCCCCCAGGCCGGCGCTGACGATCATATGTCTGCCGCTTCTGTGAAAATCACCGCAGCAATAAGAGGGAAAGGGAAGAAACTGGGGAGAGACAAGACCCGCATGCTCCCCCAGACGCATCACCCCGCCATGATAATGACCGGAAAAAGTCAGATCCGCTCCCCAGGCAAAATAGGTTCCGCCGTATTTGGGATTGTGGGCCAGAAGCACCTGAATCCCTTCCCGGGAGGGAACGCCCAGCAGATCCTCCAGCTTCGCCAGAGGAAGCCGGGGAGAACAGGGCTTCCGGTAAAACTCCCGGGGAAGCTCGAGGCCATAAAATACGAAGTCTGTCCCGTGAAAGTTCATGGACAGACGCTCGTTGTGAAGAAAACACACGCCCTTCCTGGTGAGATATTTTTCATAGGCCAGATAACTCTCTCTCTGTTCAGGCAGCCTGGCCATCCTGCTCTCGTGATTGCCCGGCGCATAGAAGACGGGAACACTCCGCACCAGCTCCTCAAGCAGCTCCCGGGCCAGCGCCAGGCTCTCCTCCCGGACACTTACGATCATATCCCCCAGAACCAGCACCGCATCCGGATTTCCCCGGCAGACAGCCTCCGGCAGAGTTCCCTGGCTGCTGATCAGCTCCACTCCGTGCAGGTCCGCCAGAAGGGCAAAACGGACGCGCTCTCCGGGGGCCATTTTTTTACTTTCCATTTCATAGGTTCTGATCCTGAATTTTTTCATCAATCTCCTCACAGTTTTCTCATGATGACAGACCGCAGACAGCCGGACAAAAAGTTCTGCCGGGAAAACCGACTTTCCTTCTTTATTTTCCAAAACCGCAGTTGGGGAAGGTACAGCGCTCACAGTTCAGGCACAGGCCGCCCTCGCCGTAAGCGGCGATCTCCTCCGCCTTAATGGGGTCGTCCGCCATAATGCGGGGAAGCACCAGATCAAAGATGGTTCTTTTCGCATACATGACACAGCCCGGCAGTCCAAGTACAGGCACCGTTCTGCCGCCGGCGTCCAGATACGCCAGAAGCAGCATGGCCCCGGGCAGAACAGGCGCCCCATAGGTGACGATCCGGGCTCCGGTATCACGGATAGCTCCCGGCGTACGGTCATCGGGATCCACGCTCATGCCGCCCGTGCAGAGGACAAGATCCGCCCCCTGTTCCACAAAATTCAGAATATCGCCGGTGATCCTTTTTCTGTCGTCCCCCGGCATGGTCCTTCCCAGAACCTCTGTGGGAAACTCCCGAAGCTTCTCCTCCAGCACCGGGGTAAATGTATCCCGGATCAGACCTTTGGCCACCTCGCTGCCTGTGGTGACGATCCCCACCTTTTTCTGATGATAGGGAAGAATGGAGAACAGAGGCTCCTTTCCGGCGGCCTCCACCGCGCGGTCCATTTTTTCTCCGGAGATCACCAGAGGGATCACTCTGGTACCCGCCAGCTTATCTCCCTTCTTCACTGGAAAGTCTCCGTGTCTGGAGGCGATCATCATCTCTCCCAGGCTGTTCACCCGAAGCAGAGCGTCCCTGCGGATCTTCAGCACGCCCTCCGCGTCGGCCACCAGCTCGATCTTCCCTTCCTTCACGGGAGTTCCGTGCATATGTTCCCCGGCGCAGATTTTATAGAGGATTTCCGCGCCCTCATTTTCGTGGAGCATCCCCTCCTGTTTTTCCCAGACGTACAGGTTCTCCTTTCCCACGGAGAGAAGAAGGGGAATATCCTCCTCCCGGACCACATGGCCCTTGGGAAAAAGGACGCCTTTTTTTTCATCCTTGATAATCTGAGTGATATCGTGGCAGAGAACATGTCCCACCGCGTCAATTGTCCTGATCTCTTTCATCTTCGCCCTCCTGTCACAGTCCGGCGCTGCACAGTCTCGCATAAACGCCGTTTTTCGCTATCAGCTCCGCATGCGTTCCTTCCTCCGCGATTCCCTCCTCGGTGAGCACCAGAATTCTCTGGGCGTTCCGGATGGTGGAAAGACGGTGGGCAATCACAAAGGTCGTCCTGTTTTTCGCCAGCTTTTCCAGCGACTGCTGGACCACCTTCTCACTCTCATTATCCAGGGCGGAGGTCGCCTCGTCAAAGATGAGTATGGGAGGATTTTTCAGAAACGCCCTGGCGATGGAAAGCCGCTGCTTCTGGCCCCCGGAGAGCTTCACTCCCCGCTGGCCGATATCCGTATCGTAGTGATCCGGCATTTCCATGATAAAATCGTGGGCATTCGCGGCCATGGCGGCCCGGATGACCTCCTCGTCGGAAGCGTCCGGTTTTCCGTAACGGATATTCTCCAGCACCGTCCCCGCAAACAGGTACACATCCTGCTGAACGATGCCGATCTGACTGCGCAGGTCCTTCAGTTTAATCTTCCGGATATCCACGCCGTCCAGATAGATCGTCCCGCCGGAAACGTCATAAAATCTGGGAATCAGGCTGCACAGAGTGGTTTTTCCCGCGCCGGAGCTTCCCACCAGGGCCACGTAATCTCCCTGCTTCACATGGAGATTCACATGGGACAGAACCTCCTCCTGATTTTCCTGATAGTGGAAAGAAACCCCGTCGAACCGGATATCTCCCTTCGCCCGGTCCATGGACACGGCGTCGGGAGCATCCTCGATATCCGGAGCTATGGCCATCATCTCCAGGAACCGATCGTATCCGCTGTAGCCGTTCTGGAACTGCTCGGTGAAGTTCACCAGCTTGGTCACCGGCTCCGTAAAGTTATTGATGTACAAAAGAAACGTTACAAGATCCGCGGTGGTAAGGCTTCCGTTCGTAAGAAACAGAGCTCCGGCGATCAGGGACGCCACTGTGATCAGAACAGTGAAGGCGTCCATCCCGGAATGATAGCCCGCCATGTACCGGTAGGTAAGACGTTTCGCCGCCACGAAGCGGTCGTTGCCCTTATTGAATTTTTCAATTTCCTTCTTTTCGTTGCCGAAGGATTTTACCACCCGGATGCCCGCCAGACTGTCCTCGATCTGGCTGTTGATATCGGCGATCCTGGCCCGGTTTTCCTTGAAGGCAGATTTCATTTTCTGATTATATACCAGAGCATACACCAGCATGACCACCACCACCGACATGCAGATGAAGGCCATCTTCCAGTTAATGTTCACCAGAATGACCATGGCTCCGAAAAGCTTGATGACGGAGATGATGATATCCTCCGGACCGTGATGGAGCAGCTCGCTGATGTCAAAAAGGTCGCTGGTAATCCTGGAGAGAAGGTGCCCCACCTTCTGGTTATCATAAAAGGCAAAGGAAAGCTTCTGATAGTGGCTGAAAATCTCATTGCGCATGTCATGCTCAATGTAGGCGCCCATCATATGTCCGTAGTAGGTGATAAAATACCGGCTGCCCAGCTGCACCAGAACCAGCAGGAGCATTCCCCCGCCGATTTTCAGAATAATGCCCTGAGCCTGAGCGGCATCCATGGTACCGATATTGTTCATGATATAGCGCACAAGAAGGGGAATGATCAGCGTCACCGCCGCCCCCAGTATGGCAAAAAACAAATCCGCGAAAAACAGGCCCTTATAAGGCTTGTAATATCCTGCCAGCAGTCTTATTTTGCCGGCTCCTTTCTTCTGTTCCGACATGTGTCCTCCCGTTTTTTCTGTACAGTGTCTCATCTTCGGGCGCCTGGGACAGCCTTTCCCTCCCGGCGTCTCGCTGAAATGATAGGATATCTTATTCTGACGTTTCTTCACATGGTGTTTATTATACCTCTCTTCTCATGCATTTGTCAAAAGATTCGTGGGGATAATCCCCGGGCGGCGGTTCAGAACATCAGCTCCTCCCACGCCCGCTTCAGGCAGTCCCCGTATCCTGTTCTGGGAACCGACCGGGCATAAAGAATCTTCACGGAGCCCATCTCCTTCCCGTTCATAAAATAGCGTACAGTTCCCGCCTGACTGCCCTCCTCCAGGGGCGCTGCGGCTTCCTCGGGAAGCTCCATTCTTTTTTCCACTTCCGTCAGGCCGGAACCGTCGGTAGTAAGATACCGAAACTGTTTTTCATAGCAAAGAGAAACCCGATCCTCCTTCCCTCCCTTCACAGGCAGCTCCGGCAGCGGATCCGGCGTTTCGTCCACATAGAGACTGCATCTGGAAAAGCCGTAGTTCAGCATGGCCGCCGCGTCCGCAAACCGCACCTTATAGTCCGGCGCAGCCATAACCACAGAGATCAGTGTGATGCCGTCCCTCACCGCCACTGCAGAAACACAGTATTTGGCGATGCTGGTGCTGCCGGTTTTCAGTCCTACACACCCCTCGAAGGAGCGCAGCAGCTTATTGGTATTGGTCAGTCCGAATTCGCTGCTCCCCTGTCTGGTTACATGAGTGATAGTTTCCATCCAGATGGAGGAATAATCCAGGATTTTCGGATATTTTGTGATGAGCTCGCGGCTCATAAGGCCGATATCATAAGCGGTGGTATAATGATCCGCGGATTCCGTAAGACCGCAGCAGTCCACAAAGTGCGTGTTTTTCATTCCCAGTCCCTGCGCCCGCTCGTTCATCATCTTCACAAACTCCTGCTCACTTCCGGCGATGTGCTCGGCCATAGCCACGCTGGCATCGTTCCCCGAAGCGATGACAATGCATTTGATCATGGTCTCCACCGTCTGCGTCTCCCCCTCCTCCAGATACACCTGGGAACCGCCCATGGATTTGGCATGCGCGCTGGTGGTAACCAGATCCTCCATGCTCAGTTTTCCCTCTTCCATAGCGTCAAAAATCAGGATAAGCGTCATGATCTTGGTAATGCTGGCAGGACTGCGCCTTGTATCTTTTTCCTTTTCGTAGATCACCGTTCCCGTCTGCGCTTCCATCAGAACGCCCTCCGGCGCGGAAATCAGCGAATCTTCCGCGGAAACCGCCTCCCCGCCCAAAGCTTCTCCGCAGACGCTCTCACACCGGCCGCAGACTATCCCCGCTATCAGAAAAAAACAAAGCGCCAGTACCGGCCCGGTACCTCTTCTCCCCTTCATATCCTTCTCTCCATATGATTTGTTCTATATCTATTGTAAAAGAACCCGCAGGAAAATATGACAGAAACAATCTGCACCGGAAATATCCTGACCACAGAAAGTACACAGAAACATCCTGCCACAGGAAATAATTGATTTTATCTTCCGGATGACATATAATAGCAAAGCATGCAAATAACCGGTAAATCTATCAATCCCGAAAGGAATCATACCATGAAAGCATATGAACGACTTTTGAAATACGTACAGATCAACACTCCCAGCGACGAGAACAGCGATTCCGTCCCCAGCAGTTCCTGCCAGTTTCAGCTGGCCCGGGCTCTGGTATCAGAAATGAAGGAAATGGGCATCGGCGACGCCGCCATGGATGAAACATGCTACGTCTACGGCCACATTCCCGCCACTCCCGGCCTGGAGAACAGTCCCCGGCTGGGCTTTATCGCCCACATGGACACCGTAACGGAATTCACTTCCTGTCCCATCCGTCCCCAGATTCACGAAAACTATGACGGAGGCGTCCTGCCCTTAGGCGACAGCGGCCGCAGCCTGGATCCGGCCATGTTCGGCCACCTGACCAGCCTGAAAGGAAAAACCCTCATCACCGGCGACGGAACCACCATCCTGGGCGCTGACGACAAAGCCGGCGTAGCCACCATCCTGACCATGGCCGAGCAGCTCCTGAACAGTCAGCTTCCTCACGGTCCCGTCAGCATTGCCTTCACCCCCGATGAGGAAATCGGACGGGGAGCCGACCATTTCGATATCCCCCGCTTCTCCGCTGATTTTGCCTATACTGTGGACGGCGGCGCCGAAGGAGAAATCGAGTACGAAAACTTCAACGCCTGCGAAGCCACCTTCACCGTCACCGGCGTAAATGTCCACCCCGGAAGCGCCAAGGACATCATGGTGAACGCAGCCCTCATCGCCTGCGAGATCCAGTCCCTCCTTCCTCGCTCAGAAACACCGGCCCATACCGCAGGCTACGAGGGCTTTTACCACCTCATAAAAATGAGCGGAATGTGCGAGGAAGCCACACTGTCCTACATCATCCGGGATCACGACTCCGACAGCTTTGACCGGAGAAAAAAGGTTCTGCGCACCATCGAAGCTCAAATGAACGAAAAATACGGTCCCTCCACCGTGAAGCTGAAAATCAGGGACCAGTACCGCAACATGGCGGAAATGATCAAGCCCTGCTTCCACCTCATCGAAAACGCCCGGAAAGCCTGCGAAACTGTGGGAGCGACTCCCCGCATTCAGCCGGTTCGCGGCGGCACCGACGGCGCCCGCCTCAGCTTTATGGGCCTTCCCTGCCCCAACCTGGGAACCGGCGGCTACGCCTTCCACGGCCCCTATGAACACATTACCGTCGAGGACCTGGACACCGTAGTAAAAATACTCACGGAACTTGTACATATCTATTCCGCCCAGGAATAATCCCCTGTCATTCTCTCATGCATATTGCCGCATGAGAGGAAGCAAAGCTCGATCGGCAAGCAGATTTATGATTCATACACCTTTTGCCATGCCGCATGACAGGAATTAACCCCGCCCCACTGCTGCCTTGGTGAAAAAGGCACACGGATAACCGGATACACAGCTGACAAGCCTGTACTTTCTGTCAGGCAGACCTTTCAGCCGCGCTTTTAGCGGAGACGAAATCCACCGCCTACGGAGACTTAGGCGCGAAGGCTCTTCCTGAGCGTCTTAGTCGCAGTCAGCGGTTAGTTCGGCGGAGTGTTGCGGCGTCTGCATGACAGAAAGTACAGGCTTGTCTGCGTCCGCATCCCATAAACAGCAACTTTGCTTATTTCTCACCTCCGCATTCCATAAAGAGTAACCCTGCCAGTTTTTCACCGCCGCGTCCGCACCCCGGCATTTTTTGTAGAACATTTAGATAACTTATTGATTTTTTCACTTTAAAGCATTATAATAACCCCGTAATTTGAGAAATACATTACGAGGAGGTTATTTCAATGAAAAAACAGATTATGGCAGCAGTTCTCTCTGCCGCAATGGTTACAGGGATGAGCGCCACAGGCGTATACGCAGAAGACTCTCAGCAGTACACTGTCGGCATCTGCCAGCTGATGCAGCACGTAGCTCTTGACGCCGCCACTCAGGGATTCAAGGACGCCATCACAGAAGAACTCGGCGACGCAGTCACCTTTGACGAACAGAACGCCCAGGGCGATTCCAATACCTGCTCCACCATCGTAAACGGCTTCGTATCCAACGGTGTGGACCTGATCCTCGCCAACGCTACCCCGGCCCTCCAGGCCGCAGCAGCCGCTACCAGCGACATCCCCATCCTCGGCACCTCCGTTACAGAGTACGGCGTTGCCCTGGAGCTCAGCGACTTCAACGGAACCGTAGGCGGAAACATTTCCGGTACCTCCGACCTGGCTCCTCTGGATGAGCAGGCAGCCATGCTTCATGAACTTTTCCCCGACGCGGAAAAAGTAGGTCTTCTGTACTGCTCCGCCGAGGCCAACTCCCAGTATCAGGTGGATACCGTTGCCGCCGCTCTGGAAGAACTTGGATACACCTGTGAATTCTACGCATTCTCAGACTCCAATGATCTTTCCGCTGTAGCTACCACAGCTGCCGCCGAGAGCGACGTCATCTATGTTCCCACAGACAACACGGTTGCCTCCAACACAGAGATCGTCAACAACATCTGTCTTCCCGAGCAGGTTCCGATCATCGCAGGCGAGGAAGGCATCTGCGCAGGCTGCGGCGTTGCCACCCTTTCCATCAGCTACTATGACCTGGGCGTAGCCACCGGCAAGATGGCTGTACGTATCCTGCAGGGCGAGGATATCTCCACAATGCCTATTGAGTATGCTCCTCAGTTCACCAAGGAATACAACGCTGAGATCGCAGCAGAGCTTGGCGTTGAGATCCCCGATGATTACACTGCAATCGGCGCTGCCGACGCTTCCGAAGAGGAAGGTTCCGAGGAGGATACAGCAGAGGAGGAAGCTCCCGCTGAAGATGCTGAAGGAGAAGAAGCTCCTGCCGAGGAAACCGCAGAAGAGGAAGCTCCTGCTGAAGAAGCCGCAGAGGAATAAACTTCCGGAAGCTTTCTGAGAGAGAAATACCACTTCATACGTGTTTTATCCGGACGGGGGATGATCCGCCGGGGTCATCCGTCCGCCGGACAATTTCTGCGCATATCGGTGCGGCCCTGAAGCCGTACATAAAAAGAGCAGCGGGAAAGGTAATCGCACCTCTCTCGCTGTTCCTTTTGAAGCGCCTGTCCCGCTCCCCGCAGTCACGCACCGCCTTACGCTCTGTGAAGAGCCGGTCCTTACCTGAAAGGAGAAAAACATAATGGAAATCATCAACCTCATTAACGCGCTGCCCGGAGCCGCTGCCCAGGGACTGATCTGGGGCATCATGGCCATCGGCGTATTCATCACCTACCGCGTGCTGGATGTGGCGGACCTTACCGTGGACGGAACCATGTGTACCGGCGGCGCAGTCTTCATCATGCTCATGATCAACGGCTGCAATCTCTGGGTGGCCATGCTGGCCGGCACAGGCGCAGGCATGCTGGCGGGCCTCGCCACCGGAATCTTCCACACCGTGATGGGAATTCCCGCCATTCTCGCCGGAATCCTCACTCAGCTGAGCCTGTACTCCGTAAACCTGAAGATCATGGGCAAGGCCAATCAGGCCATCAACGTGAACAAATACGACCTTCTTGTTTCTCTCCGTTACATCCGCAATGTACCCATCGGCAAAAACACCATTCTCATCGTGGCCGTGTTTACCGTGGTTATCATCGCGATCCTCTACTGGTTCTTCGGAACGGAGCTGGGCTGCTCTCTCCGCGCCACCGGATGCAACCCCAACATGTCCCGCGCCCAGGGCATCAACACGGAACGGAACAAGGTTCTGGGACTCATGATCTCCAACGGCCTGGTGGCGCTTTCCAGCTGCCTCCTGGCCCAGTACCAGGGCTTTGCCGACGTAAATATGGGACGGGGAGCCATCGTCATCGGCCTCGCCGCCGTGATCATCGGCGAAGCGATCTTCGGCCGCATTTTCCGCAACTTCGCCCTGCGGCTGTTAAGCGTGGCCCTGGGCTCCATCCTCTATTATCTGGTTCTCCAGACGGTAATCTGGATGGGAATCGACACCGACCTTCTGAAGATACTCTCCGCCCTGGTGGTGGCCGTCTTCCTGGCCGTTCCCTACTGGAAAACAAAATATTTTACAAAACCGGTAAAACACGGAGGGCAGGACAATGCTTGAGCTGAAAAATATTTATAAAACCTTTAATCCCGGAACCATCAATGAAAAGCTGGCCCTGAACAACCTGTCCCTGAAGCTGGCCGACGGCGACTTTGTCACGGTCATCGGCGGAAACGGCGCCGGAAAGTCCACCATGCTGAACGCGGTGGCCGGAACCTGGCCGGTGGACGAAGGGCAGATCCTCATCGGAGGCCAGGATGTGACCAGACTTCCCGAACATAAGCGGGCCGCCTACCTGGGCCGTGTGTTCCAGGACCCCATGACCGGCACCGCCGGCACCATGGGCATCGAGGAAAATCTGGCCCTGGCAAAACGCAGAGGCAAACCCAGAACGCTGCGCAGGGGCATCAGCAGACAGGAACGGGAGGAATACCGGGAGCTTCTGAAGGTACTGGATCTGGGTCTGGAAAACCGTCTCACGTCCAAGGTGGGACTTCTGTCCGGAGGGCAGCGCCAGGCGCTCACCCTTCTCATGGCCACCCTTCAGAAGCCCAGACTTCTCCTCCTGGACGAACATACCGCCGCCCTGGACCCCAAGACGGCGGCAAAAGTTCTGGAGATCACCGACATGATCGTAAACCGCGACCATCTCACCACCCTCATGATCACCCACAATATGCAGGACGCCATCAATCACGGCAACCGTCTGATCATGATGATGGACGGCCGGATCATTCTGGACATCTCAGGGGAGGCGAAGAAAAAGCTCACCGTCAGAAATCTCCTGGACCAGTTCGAGCAGGCCAGCGGCACACAGTTCGCTAATGACGCTGCTCTCCTGGGATGATGCGGTTGAATCCGCATCTGTTACTCTTTCACGGTGTATCCTGCGTATTTCAGCGCCGCCACTGCGCCCAGCATCAGGACGATTCCCACAGGAAGAGCGATCCACGCCTTCTGCACGAATCCCGCCACGATATAGGTCACGAAGGACACTGCCGCCGCCACAATGGCATAGGGCAGCTGGGTGGACACATGATTCACATGATCGCACTGGGCTCCGGCGGAAGCCATGATCGTCGTATCGGAAATGGGCGAACAGTGATCGCCGCACACCGCTCCGGCCATACAGGCGGAGATGGAAATGATCATCATGGTTTCGCTGGTGCCTGAAAACGCCTCCACAACAATGGGAATCAGGATTCCGAAGGTTCCCCAGGAGGTTCCTGTGGCAAACGCCAGAAAGCAGGCCACCAGGAAGATAATGGCAGGAAGGAACCGCAGTATGGACTGGGCGGACGACTGAACCAGTCCGGCCACGAATTCCGCCGCTCCCAGGCTGTCCGTCATGGACTTCAGCGTCCAGGCAAAGGTCAGGATGAGGATGGCAGGCACCATGGCCTTAAATCCCTCCGGAATACAGGACATGCAGTCGGTAAAGGACAGGATCCGTCTGATGCTGTAAACAGCCACCGTTATGATCAGACCGAAAAAGCTTCCGATGGCAAGCCCCACCGACGCATCGCTCTGAGAAAAGGCGGTGATAAAATCCGTTCCCTCAAAGAATCCGCCGGTATAGATCATGCCGATCACACAGCAGATCACCAGGCTGAAAATAGGGATCAGAAGATCCGCCACCGTTCCCCTGGGATTTCCTTCCGTACTGTCCTTCTCATTGGCATAGGGGCGTCCCGCCGTCGTGAACAGATCTCCCTTAACGGCATTCCGTTCATGTGTGCGCATACTTCCGTATTCCACCTTCAGAAGCACCATGGACACCATCATCACAATGGTAAGCAGCGCATAATAATTATAAGGGATGGCCCGCACAAAAATGGCAAGCCCGTCTTCCCCCTCCACAAAGCCGCTGACAGCCGCAGCCCAGGAGGAAATGGGCGCGATGATGCAGACAGGAGCTGCAGTAGCGTCAATGAGGTAAGCCAGCTTTGCCCTGGAAATGTGATGCTTGTCCGTTACAGGACGCATCACGCTTCCCACAGTCAGGCAGTTGAAATAATCATCGATAAAGATCAGCACGCCCAGCACAATCGTAGCCAGCTGGGCGCCCACTCTTCCTTTAATCCGGGTGCTGGCCCATCTGCCGAAGGCGGCAGACCCGCCGGCCCGGTTCATCAGGCATACCATGGTTCCCAGAATCACCAGAAATACCAGGATTCCTACATTGTAGCTGTCCGACAGCACGCTGATGATCCCGCCCTGAAAAATATGAACCACCGTCCCCTCAAAGCTGAAGCCTGAGTAGAACAGGGCTCCCACCAGGATTCCCACAAACAGGGAGCTGTACACCTCCTTGGTGATCAGCGCCAGAGCAATGGCCACCACCGGAGGCACAAGAGCCCAGAATGTAGCGTACATGGCGGGCTGGGCCGCCTCCTCCGCTTCCGCTGCCAGAACGGACACCGGAAAGGCCGTCAGACACAGCAGCGCCGGAATACCCGCCAGAAGAAATCTTCTTTTGTTCTCTTTCATTGATTCTCCATCCTTTCCCGAAATTACCGATACCGCTGATCGCCGGAATGCCGTCCCTCAGACACGGGAAAAGGATCCGGACGTCTTTTCCTGGAATACCGGAAAAAAAGGCCATGAACCTTTCCTGACGGAACACGTTCATGGTCATACCTTGTCTATTTTCCCACTGATAGCGCTCCACATTCGTGACAGTCCGCCGCATCTTCTGCGTCGGCCCAGAATCCCTCCTCCTGGCGGTCAGGACCCTTCGGCGGTCTCCCCTTTCAGCAGAAGGGCCTGCCATGGCCCGCATCTTTCCTGCCTACTCCTGAAGCCCGCGCCTCTATCGGTAATTTTCTGTTTTTTCATTCCTAATTTACCAGTTTTTTCGGAAAATAGCAACCCTTTTTATTATTTTTTTGTATTTTCATGCGGTCCCTTCCTGTTTTTCAGGGAATGACTCACAGAACGATCCTACTTCTGTTCAAAGCGGTAGACAATATACTTCCCCGCCTCTCCGGCCTTTCTGCACCCCGCTCTTTTCAGATAGGGAGAGAGACCTGCATCCTTTTTCAGCACCAGATAATCGGTTCTGGTCTTTTTAAGAATCCTGCGGAATCTCTTCCAACCCACCTTTTCCCCGTAAAAGACCTTATCCATGATAACCTTCTGCCGACGGTAAACCAGACTCTCCGGATCCACCGTCACCACAGCGGACCCGTCCCTGTACAGAACCGCATCCCGCCCCAGCACCAGACCCAGGGAAGGATCGTACTGTCTGGCCACCGTATTCAGACTGATATCGAACACCACCCGGGGATGCTCCTGATCTCCGTCCTCGTGAATGATCCGGCAGGCATCCATCAGATCATCGGGAACCTTATAAATGTTCTCCACCATCTGGAAATTCTTCACAACTCCCTCCAGAGGCGTTCCCAGAAACGCCAGGACCGCAGCCGCAGCAAGGGCCGCCAGGGCTTTTCCCCAGCCTGTCCTCAGGGCAAACACCAGCCTCACCGCATAATATGCGGTTCCGGGAATCACCGGCAGGATCCAGAAGAAACGGTAATACTCGTTCTCAAAATGGAGCGCGGGAATCACATATTTCACCAGAAAGGGATCGTATACCGTCAAAAACAGCACGATCGTCATGGATATCAGAACGACCGCCGGCTGCCTTCCGGCCTTTGTGCACGCTTCTTTTTTCCCGAAGCGCCCTCCCGCCAGAGACAGCACATTCCAGAAGATTCCCGCACAAAAGAGGACAAAAAACAGACAGCCTCCCCAGTAATACTTCATACAGATTCCCACAAAATGAAGTCCCATGTCCTTCACCGTTACTCCTGCCATCTTTCTCCGCCTCCTTTCCGACAGATGCTCTCCCGCGAATCACAGAATCCTGCTCTGCCCTCCTTCGTTTCACCGGACCGCGCCGCGCGCGCCCGCTCCTCTTCCCCGCCGCGCCGTCTTTGTCTTTCATGACGCCGCAAATGCGATCCAGCCCAGCTGCGTTCCGAAATACAGTCCCGCATAAACAACAGAGGGAACCATGGACAAAGAAAAAGGAACCAGCCTGGAAAACTGACGGCGCAGGAAAAGAACAGGGAGAACACCTGCAGCGGCAGCCGCAGGCAAAATAACGGAGGAGCCGGAAAAACAGGCGGCGCTCAGGGAAACCAGAAACAGCGCCGCATACGCTCCCCGCCCCGCCGCGTCCTGATAAATCCAGAGACTGCAGTAAAGAACCATGGGAAATATCACATTCGCCAGAAGCGCTTTTCCCTCATATCCTCTGGTAAAAAGAAACGTGCCCGGAGAATAGATGGTATAGGAAAACAGCTGCATGACGCAGACCAGACATACCATGAGATCCGCTTTTCTTTTTTCCCCCTGAAAAAGCTGTTTCCCGATCTGATAGACGATGAGATTAGCCATCAGCACATTGATCACACACATGACCGTCTTGGCCTGAACCAGGGGATGAATGGAAAGAAATCTGCACCACACCGCATTATGCATGGGATAGGCGGAAAACACGTACCGCCCCTGAAAATATTTCATCAGGGCTCCAGTATAAGGACTGTAACGTCCCAGAGTACCCGTGTACAGCGAAGTACTTGTCATTCCCACATAATACGCGGCGTCTACGGTAGTATCCTGATAAAGCGCCCCAAATGCGCACTGCAGCAGGACCGCCGCTGCAGCAGGGATGATCCAGAAGGAATGTCCGGACAGATATGTATACACTTTTCTTCTGTATTTCTGCCGGCCTGTCTCTTTCCGCCTCCCTCTCACCATTCCAAAAACAGCTGTTCCCGACAGCAGCGCCAGAAGGATTCCCCAGACGATACACAGCCCGTTCAGAGGAACCCAGAGGAGAGTCATGGGAACAGCCATCACCTCAAACAGAGCAAAATAAAGAAGATACCCCAGCACCAGCGCCAGAGAAGCGTCCTTTTTCAGCCTCAGCAGACTCATAAGCAGTCTGCCGAAGAGAAAAAACACGCTCATCTGCAGGAAAAAAGCAGCCGCAGCCTTTACAAACTCGCTCATCCCTTTTCTCCCGCCTCTTTTTCCAGAATGGCCATGGCCACCTTCTCCGGCGTTATGGGCAGCTCCCGGAACTGTACGCCCACAGCGTTATAAACGGCGTTGGTGATCGCCGGGGACGGCGTGTCGATCACCAGCTCCCCGATGGATTTCGCCCCGAAGGGTCCCGTTTTTTCATAACTGCTTCGGAATTCCACCCGCACCTTTCCTATATCCAGCCGGGACGGTATCTTATACTGCATCAGAGAATTCTCCATCACAGCCCCCCTGGCGCTGTACCGCACATCCTCAAAGAGGGCCATGCCGATGCCCTGAACGATTCCGCCCTCCGTCTGTACTCTGGCCAGATTGGGATTGATGGGAGTCCCGCAGTCCACCACCCCCACATAGTCCAGCACCTTCACGCTTCCGGTCTGAGTATCCACCTCCACCTCGGCCATACCCACCATGTAGGGCGGCGGCGAAATCGGCGAAGAATAATTCCTCGTCACCCGAAGCTCTTTATTGTTTCCGCAGGTGGCCGCAAAGGCAATCTCCGAAAGAGAAACCTTTTTCTCCCCGCAGGTTACATATTCACCGTCAAAGTCCGCTTCCTCAGGATCCGCCTCCAGCATTCCCGCGCCGAATTCCAGGATCTTCTCCCTCAGAGCCTCACAGGCCCGCATCACCGCGTTGCCCGTGGCATAGGTGGTGGAGGAGGCATAGGAACCGGAATCATAGGGGGACGTATCCGTATCCACCCCGAACACGGTGATATTCTCCATCTTCGTATCCAGACAGTCCGCGGCCATCTGGGCAAGGATCGTGTCGCATCCTGTTCCCATATCCGTACAGCCCAGGGTAAGAGTATAGGTGCCTTCCTCGTTCAGCTTCAGATCCGCGCCGCCTACGTCCACCCCCGCAATGGAGGAGCCCTGCATGGCCATAGCCACGCCTACTCCCCGGATTTTGCCGCTGCCCATGTCACGGCGGGGATATTTGGCGTCCCAGTCCATCATCTCCTTCGCTCTGGCCATACACTGATCCAGAGCGCAGCTGTCCGCCATTTCGCTGTCCAGATACCCGTGAAGGGGGCTTCCCTCCAGAGGCATGTTCAGCTCCCGTATCTTCACGGGATCCATCCCGATCTGAGCCGCCAGCTCATTCACCGCGGTCTCCACCGCATAGATTCCCTGGGTAGCGCCGTATCCCCGGAAAGCGCCCGCTCCCTGAAGATTCGTATACACCACATCATAGGAAAAGCGGTAGGCCTCCGTATGGCGATACAGAGGAATGGCCTTGTGGCCGGTAAGGCCCACCGTAGTGGCCCCGTGCTCTCCGTATGCTCCTGCATTGGAAAGTGTGTACACATCCAGAGCCTTCACGATTCCGTGTTCGTCCATTCCCGCCCGCACCCGGATCTCCATCTCATGGCGGGGGGACCCGCAGATCTGGGATTCATAGCGGGAATATACAATCTTCGACGGCCTGCCTGTCTTCCAGGTGACAAACGCCGGATAAACATCGCTCACAGCCGTCTGCTTGGCTCCGAACCCGCCTCCGATCCTGGGCTTGATCACCCGCACCTTCGACGCGGGAATACCCAGGGCTCTGCCCACGATCCTTCTCACATGGAAGGGAATCTGCGTCGAGGAGAGAACATTCAGTCTTCCGGCGTGGTCCAGATAACAGCAGGTGCGGAAGGTCTCCATCATGGCCTGGGAATTGGCCTTCGTGTGGTAGGTCCTGTCCACAGTGTACCTGCATTCCTTCAGAACCTTATCCACGTCCCCCCATTCCTCGCAGCCGGTGCTGCAGAGATTCCGGCGGTTATCTCCCCCCACGGATACCCGGATCTCCCAGTCCTCCTCCGGATGCACCAGAACAGGATTATCCTTCGCCCTGCGCATATCCAGAAGGGGCTCCTCCACACGGTATTTCACGCGGATCCGTTTCAGCGCCTGATCCGCCGCAGCTTCCGTCTCCCCGGCCACGATGGCCACCGCGTCCCCCACGAACCTCAGATGAGGATCCAGGATCAGCCTGTCGTAGGGGCTGAATTCCGGATAGGTCTGACCCGCAAGAGTAAAGCGGTTCTGCGGAACGTCCTTATAAGTAAACACACAGACCACGCCGGCCACCGCCAGCGCCTTCTCCGTATGAATCTCCTCCACCCACGCATTGGCATATGGACTCCTGAGAACCTTTACGATCAGGCAGTCCCGGGGAGCCAGGTCGTCCACATAGACGCCCTTTCCTGTCACCAGCGCCATAGCGTCCGTCTTTCGAACCGGTTTGTTTACGTAGGTCATGCTTTTGACGCTCCTTTCCCCTGAGATTTTTTATACCGGAGGTAGTTCAGGATTCCTCTGGTCTGTCCTGCGAACCCGGAACAGCGGCAGAGATTTCCCGCAAGATACTCCTGAATTTCCTCCTCCGTGGGATCTTCCAGCTCCTTCATCATGGCGAGAACGTTCATCACAAATCCCGGATTGCAGAAGCCGCACTGCTCCGCTCCCTCATCCGCCAGAAACGCCCCGAATTCCTCTGCCTCCTTCTGAAGGCCCTCCAGGGTAACCACCTTTTTTCCATCCGCCCGCACAGCCAGCACGGAACAGGAGAGCACCGGTTTTCCGTCCAGCAGAACCGTACAGAGACCGCAGTTAGCCGTCTCACACCCCCGTTTTACGCTATAGCAGCCTCTGGAACGGAGAAAATCCAGAAGCAGCGTGTCCGGCTGCGCTTCCTCGCTGCGCCTGACGCCGTTGAGCCAGAAATCAACCTTCATTTCCCATCCCTCCCACTGCCCTCAGGGCTCTTTTCGTAAGTACCTTCACAAGAAGGGCCCGGTACTCCCCGGACGCCCGCATATTTCCGTTTACGGCAACAGCGGAAAAAGCGTATTCCGCAAAAGCCTCCGCCGCCTTTTCCTTCTGCTCCCCGGTCATCTCCCCGAATCCCGTGAGAATCCCTCCGGGGTCCTGAACCGCCATGGCGCGGGAAGGCCGGGCTCCGATCACCACTCTGGCATTTCCGTCCATCAGAGAAGCGCCGCAGGTGAGAACAGGAAAGTCCGTCGCCGTGTTCCGCTGACTGAAATAAGCGCACACAAGAGGTCTTTTTCTGACAATCACATTGACCAGAATATCCCTGTCCCTCTTCATGGACGCGAACTCCTCCATGGGAATCCGTCCTCCCCGGTACATCTCCACATAGGAATCCAGGGTAAGAAACATGGTCAGCACATCAGAAAATCCGTATCTCCCGAAAATGCTTCCCCCCACAGTGGCGCAGTTGCGGAACTGCACCCCCACAATATGCCGCAGACTCTCCCTCATGGCGCCGCCGGTAAAGGCATTCAGCCCTTCATCCGTTTCCAGCGCCCGCAGAGGCGTCATGCATCCGATGACAAACTCCTCCTCCGTCTCCCGTATGGTATCCAGCCCGAGACCGGACAGATCAATCGCGGTGGAAACGCTGCGGTTTCCCATCTTCAGCCAGACCATCCCTCCCAGAACACAGGCGGTTTTTTTCTGATTCAGCTCGTAAGCCTCCGCAAGGTCTGCCGCTTTCACGTAATTCCTGATCTTCAGCATTCTGTTATCCTTTCTTTTAAACGGTTTTATTGATATTTTCCAGAAGGGAATTCATCTGCCGGTACAGAACCGTTTTGCTCGCCGCCCCCATCACGATGGACACATAGGGCTGCCCGTAGGCATTCTGACTCAAAATAGCCAGACAGTTTCCCGCGTCGCTGGTGGTTCCTGTCTTTCCCCCCAGCACGGTCACGTCCCTGGGAGGCACGGCGTCCCCGGTCAGATAGAGATCTGTGGCCTCCAGAGGCGTGCTGACCGCCGTCCCGTCGGCCCTGGTATAATTCACCGTGTAGGAGGTCATCTGGGCGATCTCCGTAAATTCCGGGTAGGTGAGCGCTTCGTTCAGCATCAGATAAATATCGTAGGGAGTGGTATAATGGTTTTCATCCTGAAGGCCGTGAGGATTGGTGAAATGGGTTCCCGTACAGCCCAGCTGAGCCGCGTACCGGTTCATCATCTCCACAAAATCCGCCTCCGTGCCTCCCACGTGCTCCGCAATGGCCGCAGCTGCGTCATTGCCCGAGTACACCAGCAGACAATGAAGCAGCTGATCCATGGTCACTCTGTCTCCCGCCCGGAAGCCGCACACCTGAGACCCCTCCTCCAGCGTAACGTTTTCCTGGGTAATGGTCACCGTTTCATCCGGGTTTCCATATCTGAGAGCCAGCATGGCGGTCATGATCTTGGTAATGCTGGCGGGATACACCCGGCTGTAAGCCCCCTTGGCAAACATCACTTTTTTTCTGGTAAGATCCAGCAGAAGTCCGCACTGCCCACTCTCCAGCTCCACGGAATCCAGCGCCACATCTTTTCTCACAACGCACAGCTTTTCCGCAAAGGCCGGGGCTCTCTGCTCCGCTCCGGAGGTGATCACGCTGGCAAATTCCTCAGAGGCGCTGTAGGGCAGCAGGATATCCGAAAAAAGACCGTTTCTCAGAATATAAAGGGTCAGGCTCCCTCCTGCAAACAAAACCGCCATCAGAAGGATCAGAAAGAATGTGCGTCGGATTTTCTTTCTCCTCTGCCTTTTTTTCCGGAGAGCCGCACGCCTTTTCCTGCTGCGGATTTCTCTCAGATAGCTTCCTTCTTCTCCCTCTCTCCGGGCGCTTCTGGTGTATTCCCTCTCTTCCCCTGTTCTCCGGGTGTCCAAAGAGCGGGAAGAAGATCGACGCTGAGATGGCTGACTCATAAGTACTCCTCTTTCCTGTCCTGTATGGTTTTTCGTTTCAGTTCCTTGTTGTAGGTACTGCTCTGCAGTCCCACGTTCAGCACCATTCCCATTCCGGTATACAGACTCACCAGAGAGGTCAGTCCGTAGCTCACAAAGGGAAGAGGCGTTCCGGTATTTGGGCCCATGCCTGTGGCCACGCAGATATTGATGAAGCTCTGGAGAGCCACCAGCGTCCCTACACCGCAGCAGATGATCTTCCCGGCCAGATCCTTTGCCCTGAGACTCATCAGAATACACTCGATGGATATGAGAAGGAGCAGGAGCACGATCGCCGTGCAGCCTACAAAACCGTACTTCTCGCCCGCCACCGCAAAAATAAAATCCGTCTGATTCTCCGCCACAAAGTTTCCGTCATTCACCGAGGTTCCCATCTCGTCCTCACTCAAAGTTCTCCCCGTGAGTTCCCCGGAAGCGATCGCCGTCTTGGAATTATTCTGCTGCTCCACATCGTCGGAATACTCCTCCTCCTCAGGATAGAGAAAGGACATGATACGATTCCTCTGATAGCTGTCGATCAGCTTCTGGTCCGGCTGCACCACAATGCTGAGAAAGATGATCAGCAGGGGAACGGCAATGAGAACCGCGCCCACGATGATCCGGTAGTTCAGTCCCGCCACATAGATCAGCGCGCAGAAAATCACAGCCACAGTGATGGTATTCTTCAGGTCCGGCTGATCATAAATGAGATAAAGCGGAACCCCCACCAGTCCGGCCGCCTCAGCCAGCGTCCGGAAGGTATTGAGATCATCCTCATGATCCATAAAAAATTTGGCAAAAAACAGTATGATAACGATTTTCGACAGTTCCGTAGGCTGGAACTGCATAAATCCCAGATTGATCCACCTGGCCGCTCCGTTCACCTCATAGCCGAAAAAGCGCACCCACAGCAGCATGACAATGTTGGCAAAATACATGATCCACTGGAAATTCAGGATCCAGGAGTAATCCATCAGAGAGAGGATCACCATGATCACCAGTCCCATCGCCACCCCCGCAGCCTGGCGCATGCGCAGGGAAGACATGGCCATCCCCACCAGCTGGATGCCGAAAAAACTGATGGCCAGAAGTAGCGCGATCAGTCTGAAATTATAAAATCGCAGTTTGTACTGTTTTATCATAACCTACCGTTCCTTTACGCCGCTTACAGGAATCCGCGCCAGAAGCGCCGGAGGTTCCTGGGAAATCTTTATGGTAATCTGATCCTCCTCCACGGTGAGATACTTTTTTACAATATGTATCAGATCATTTCGAAGCATTTTTATCATTTGCGGAGAGCAGTCCATCCGTTCCGAAAGCAGGAGAAGCTCCATTCTGTCTCTCGCATAGCCGGCAGAACGCTGTCTGTTTTTAAAAAAGGCCAGCATTCTTCCCCCTCCTTCTACTTCCGAAACATGCTTCCCAGCCTGCCGAAAACTCCCCTCCGCCTGCGGACGGCCGAGAAAGGCACTTCCTCCCCCGTCAGTCTCCGGCAGATTCTCCGGTACTCCTCCTCCGCCTGGGAATTTTTCCCTGACAGGGGTTCTCCCTGGTTGGCGGCGATGACGATCTGCTCATCATCCAGAATGGTGCCGATCATGTCCACGGCAAGAATCTCGATCACGTCATCCACGGACATCATATCCCCCCGGGCAATCATATCCGGCCGGAGCCGATTGATGATCAGACGGATATCCCGGATATCATTGGCCTCCAGAAGTCCGATGATACGGTCCGCGTCCCGGATGGCGGACACCTCCGGCGTAGTGACCACAAGGGCCTTCTCCGCGCCGGCAATGGCATTGCGGAAACCCTGCTCGATTCCTGCAGGGCAGTCCAGCAGGACAAACTCAAATTCCTCCCGCAGCTCCTCCGTCAGCTTGATCATCTGCTCGGGGGTAACCGCGGATTTATCCTTGGTCTGGGCGGAGGGGAGCAGAAAAAGCTCCGGATTCCTCCTGTCCTTAATGAGAGCCTGACGCAGCCGGCAGTTCCCGTTCACCACATCCACCAGATTATAGACGATACGGTTCTCCAGTCCCAGGACCACATCCAGATTCCGAAGTCCGATGTCCGTATCCACAACTACCGTTTTTTTGCCCATCATGGCCAGCCCGGTGCCGATGTTGGCCACCGTGGTGGTTTTTCCCACGCCGCCCTTTCCGGATGTAATGACAATGACTTCACCCATGCTTCTGATTCCTCCTAAACAAATATGTTCCAAAATCCTGGTATTTCTCAGAAGGTGCTCTCAGTCATTTGAGGTATCGCTCACGTCGCTGGACGCGTAGCCTGTCAAAATGGACTCTTCATCTGCCAATTCAAAAATGTATTTAAAAATATCATTAGCTGCCAGACAAGCGTTTCCGGAGGAATATCCGTTGGCAATACGCACCGCCACGGCATACTCCGGATCATCCGACGGAGCATAGCCGATAAACAGGCCGTGGTCCGGATGATATTTATCGATCTGAGCGGTACCGGTCTTGCCGGACACGGCGATGGTCAGATCATTGAACTGATCATGGGTCTGCACCACCCGGCGCATTCCGTCCTGGATGTCGTCCCACACATTGGCGGGAACCTCCGTAAGCGTGTCCAGGATCTCCGGCTCATACTGCGTGATGGTCTTTCCCTGGGGGCTGGTCACCGAATCCAGGAGCGTAAGATCGTATATGGTCCCCCTGGTAGCCATAATGGCGACGTACCGGGCGAGCTGAGTGGTGGTATACAGATTCGTGCCCTGTCCCATGTAGGAGGGAACGGCCAGACTGTCCGACACATGCGGCGACGCCTCATAAATCTCGATGCCTGACTTCTGATCCATCGCCAGCATGGAAGCGTACTGGTGAAACATGTTCAGACTCTGGGTCTCCGAAAATTCATTCTGCCCGTTCTTCCCCAGCTGAAAACCGATCATATTGAAAAAGTAGTTGCAGGACTGCTCGATGGCGTAGCGGATCTCTATGGCGCCGTGACCGCTCCAGTTCCAGCACTTGATGGGAGGAGTGATATAGTCAAAGCTTCCCGTACACTCGATATAGGTGTTGTCGTCGATGACATGCTCCATCATGCCGGCAATGGTGGAAAGCAGCTTCATGGTGGAGCCGGGGGCCGTCACCTGCTGGGTGGCCTTATTATAGAAGGGACTGGAAAGGTCCAGCGCCAGCTTCGTATAATACGCCGTATCCATATTATTGGTGAGGCGGTTGTTGTCGTATCCCGGATAGGACACACAGGCCTGGAAGGTCCCTGTGTTTACATCCACAACCACCGCGGAAGCGGAACAGGGAAGAAGGGCCAGCTGGGCAGGCTCGATCTCCAGATTGGCGATCTTGTTGATCATGAAGTCATAGGCCCCGGTTGCCCCGGAGGCAAGAGATTCATAGGCGCCGTCATCCTTGGACAGAACTCCCTGCTCATAGAGAACCAGGCAGAGATCCCGGCCGCTGATCCGGTCCTCCAGCAGCATGTACTTATAAAGCAGCTTGGAAAATCCCGTATCGGTGCTCAGATAGTCAATAATATAATCCGCCAGAGACTGGTACACTTCCCCCGAATCCAGATACTCCGCATCCGTGGAGACGGAAGAGATATCCAGCCAGTTCTGACCGGCGGCATAGGTCAGAAACTCCTTCAGACTGATGCTCTCGTCCGTATGCCAGGCCCTGTAGGTGGCGTCGGAGGGATCCAGACGGTTTTCCACGATAATGCCCAGAGTATCCGTAAGGAGCGTATCGCAGATGTAGGTGAGATACTCCTGCATCTCCTCCTCCTCATCTCTGAAGGCAGGCGGATTGCCGCCGGTCAGCCTATTGGATATTGTATCAAAAACCTCCCGCTGCTTTTGTTGAAACGTGGCGTATAAATTTTTTTCTGTCTGAGAGGCCTCGGTTTTTGAAAACAGATTGATATCGATAACTCCGTTCTGCACCAGAGCATTGTATACGTCGTAAATGGGAATCTCTATCTGCCCGGCGTCCCGGATGGCGTCATAGTCAAATTCCTTCGCGGCGCTGATCTTGGACAGAAGAATTCCGGCCACCCTCTGTTTCAGGATCTGGTAAATGCCGCTCTGCCAGTCCGTCCTTATGGTGAGATGCACATCGTCCCCGGCGACGGGAACCGTTCTGGTGTCCTCATCGATCTTCAGCACCTTCCCCAGATTATCCACGGAGACGGTTTCCCTGCCGTCCGTTCCCTGAAGGGTCAGCTCCATATACTGTTCGATGCCCGCTTTTCCCACAATGGCGTCATTGGCGTAATTGGGGTTCTGAGCCCGGAAGGTCTCCAGCTCCTCGGCGGAGGCTTTTCCAATATAGCCCAGAATGGGGCCCATGCTCACCTCATCCACATACTGCCGGATAGAATCCTCCACCACCTCGATGCCCTGCAGGCGGCTGCTGTTTTCCATAATGGCCGCCACGGACCGCGGGCTTACATTGGTGGCAATGGTGATGGGAACATATTTCATAAAGCTGTTATTGTTCAGATGATAACGGACGATGGAGATATCCAGGATTTCCTGTCTGGTAAGGTCCCGGGGAAGATAATGGGACTCCAGTTCCTCCGGAGTATAGGCGTTTTCCCCGTAGAGGACTACGGAAAAGCCGCTTTTTCCGCTGAGGTGCTCTATAATCTCGTCCGCCGTGGCGGCGCGTTCCTCCTCCGTCAGATCATCAATATAGGGATGACCGTAAATATCCGCCCGGAAACGGTTCAGAGTAAAGCCCTCTCCCACATCAAAAACGTATTCCCCGCTGTCATCCAGATAAATATGAAAATCCCTGGCGGGAACATCTCCATTTTTTTCCAGGATTTTCAGGACCTGGTAGATCACGCCGTTGATGGTAAGGTTTTTTTGACGGGTGGTCTCATAGGAACCGTTGTCCTCCAGGGTTATGGAGTAGGAAAGAACATTGGACGCGATCAGATCTCCGTTTCCGTCAAAAATATTGCCTCTGGTGCTCTTCAGTACGCGGGTCTTGGTGGTCCTTGTTTGAAATTGTCTGATGTAATCCTCACCCTGAATGATCTGCAGCTGAAACAGCTGCCGGATGAGAAGCGCAGACATAAATATAAAAGCCAGAATCAGTACGGTGGTCCGCCGCAGCCTGATCCTGCCAAAAAACCGTTTTATTTTAATATCCAACCTGATTCACTTTCTTTCCTGGCAATGCTCATATGGTGATAATTGAAATAATAAAAAATACGGTACACAAAGAAGCTGAGAAAAACCGTATAAAACATCTCCGGTATGATGATCCTGTAAAGATAGGTCCCCAGTCCCAGTCTCCCCCGGATGAGAAACTGAAGGCCGTACACCGCCAGATTATAGACAAAATCCCCGGCGGCTGTGAGAAGCATGGGAACCTTCACGTCGTCGTCGTAATAGACCCGGCAGGCGTATCCGCTGAAAAAACCCACATACATGTAGATCAGCGCGTAAAAGCCGAACACGGAGCCATAAAACAGATCGATCAGGATCCCGGAAAAAAAGCCCGTCCACATTCCGCTTTTTCTCCCCCGGAGAAGTCCCATGGAAACACAGAGGATCACAATGAGATTGGGGGTGATGGAGCCCACGGAAATTCCATGAAGCACCGTGCACTGTACCAGAAAGCAGGCCAGGATCAGAACCGCCAGAACCACCTTACTCTTCATCGGACGTCTCCTCCCCGGTGTCCTCTTCGATATAATCCTGCTTGTTCACCGTGATGACAAACACTTCCTTCAGATGCTGAAAATCCACGGGAGTGACGATGGTCCCGGTCTTCGTGAGATTATTGGTGTCCTGATGGACCTCGCTCACATAGCCGATAAACAGGCCCTCCACAAATTTTTCGCTGATATTGGAGGTGACGATGCGCTCTCCCGCCGTCACCTTCCCCTCCGCGTCGTACAGCTGTTCGAAGCGGAGCTTCCCCTCATCGATCAGCTCCAGATCCCCCTCCACCACACAGCTGTCGGAGGTGCTGACCGTCATGGCGCTGACGCTGCTGCTGTCGTCGATGATGGCCCGGACGGTAGCCCAGTTGGGACCGGTCTCCGTGACGATCCCCACCAGTCCCTTGCCGGCGATCACATTGTTGTCCACCCGAACTCCGTCCCGGGAGCCGCGGTTGATCATAAAGGTGTCGTACCAGTTGCCGGGATCCCTGGAGATAATGGAGGCTGCAATCTTGGGATAGTCCGAGTACTCCTCGTCCAGCTCATAAAGCTGCTTCAGCCTGGTCAGCTCCATCTGATCCTGAATCAGAAGATTATTCTGCCTGGTGAGATTATCGATCTCCGCCTTCAGCTCCTCGTTTTCCGCAAGAAGGTCCCGCTTTTCCCGAAAACCGGAGCGGACGTCATAAATCCACGCGCTGATCTTCCTCACACTGTTCTCAAAGGGCACCACGATATAGCCCGCGGCGTCGGACAGAGGAGCCGTAGCCACGCCGGACGCAAAGGCGGCGGTAATGGTGCTCAGGCAAAAAAAGGTCATGATCACCAGAAGATGCCTGCTTTTTAAATGAATCCGGAAATGAAGCTTTTTAAACATCTTTTTCATCAATGGCATCTCCGTCTCTAAAGTTTTCGTTGCGTGATGGGCACGGCCCATTTTTTCAGTTCCCTGTCCCGGATGATCTTTTCCAGACCCATCACCGCAGAGGTCTCGTAAAGATCGGACAGATTAAAGGCAAATCCCGTGTAGCTGGCAAGATAATTATCAATGCAGGGGAGCCTGGTGCTCCCCCCTGTGAGATAAATTCCTTCTTTTGCGATCTGATAGGAGATCTGAGGGGGAATCCGTTCCAGGAACGTCTTCATTTCCCCGGCGATCTCGTTGACGCAGTTCATGATCCCGTCGTTCACCACATAGGCGGACACGGCCTCCTCTCTGGGAAGGCCGGATATGCTGTCGATCCCCACCACTTTTCTGGCGTCTCTGCGCTGGTCTCCCAGGCGCCCCAGGACCAGCTTCAGGCGCTTGGCCGTGCGGGTCCCGATCTGAAGATGATACCGCTTGTGGACCTCGCTGCAGATGGCCTCGTTCATCTGGCGGCCCCCCACAGGGATCTTCCTGCTTATAATGATCTTCCCGTCGGTGAGAACGGAAAACTCCGTGCTCTGAGCGCCGATATTCACCACCATGCTGCCCTCGTTTTTCTCCGGATCCACTCCCATGGCCAGAGCGTCCGCGATGGGAGCCTCCACCATATACACCCGGTTTTTCCGGAGCCACCGGCCGTTGGCCACATGATAGTAGGCCCGCTTTTCGATGGGGGACATATCCAGGGGCACGGAAAAATACATATCGGACCCTGCTCCCAGAATACGGTCGATCTTTTTCATCATGCAGTACAGCGTGATCTCCTGAAGCTCCAGATTGGCTATCATGCCAAAAGCCATCGGCGAATTCACGGAAATGTCGGCTGGCGCCTTCTCAAACATTTCATATGCTTCATTGCCCACGGCGATGATTTTGCGCCCCTTATACGCAATCATATTCTTCTCGATGTAACTTTTGTTTCTAAAAAAGGAATAGACTTTTATGCTGCTGTTCCCAAGGTCTATTCCATAAGTTTTTTTAAACGGCATAGATATTCCCCTTCAGTCTGCGCACTCAATCCCTCCAGCCGTCCATGAGCCCCTCCTCGTGGAAGCTGACGTATCTGTGATCCCCTATCACGATATGATCCAGCAGATGAATACCCAACATCTCCCCGGCCTGGAACACCCGGCGGGTGAGATTCCTGTCGCTCACGCTGGGCGTGGGATCTCCGCTGGGATGATTATGTACCAGAGTCAGGCATACCGCATGTCTCCGCAGCGCTTCCACGAAGATCTCCCGGGGCGTGATCAGCGACGCGTTCACCGTTCCCCTGGACAGGACCTGTTCCCCCAGGAGATGGTTCTTGGTGTCAAACATCATGCTGATCAGAACCTCCTGTTCTTCATGCCGAAGCTGCTCCATATAGTATTTCGCTATGGAAACGGGCTTATTAAAGGAGACCTGCTCCCGCACGGCCTCCGAGGCGATCCGCTTGGAAAGCTCCCCGATGCATTTCAGCTGGACTGCCTTCACCCTGCCGATTCCATGTATCTTTTTCAGCTGCTCCAGGGACAGATGGAGCAGTCCCTGCAGACCGGGAAAAGAAGTATTCTGAGTGTAGCTTAAAATATCATTTGCAAGAGTGAGAGAATTGCCGCCTCTGACGCCGTTTTTCAGAATGACGGCGAGAAGTTCGCCGTCACTTAAGGCCCGCTCCCCTTCACGGACACATTTCTCGTACGGCCGCTGTTCCTCGGGCAATTCCTTGATTGTGTTTTTCATTCCTTTTACCTGCCGCTCTCACAGCTGCCGTAAGGAAGAAGCAGATAACCGGCCTGTGCGCCGGACAGCCGGCAGTTCCCACAGACTGGAATCATTCTAACATAAAAATAAAAGGATGTACACTCTCTCTTACAAATTTCTGAATTTTTTAGAAATGGCCTCCGCCGCCTTTATGCCGTCCATGGCCGCGGAAGTGATGCCTCCCGCGTATCCGGCACCCTCCCCGCAGGGAAAGATCCCCGGTATACTGGAGTTCAGTTCTCTGTCCCGAAGGATGCGCACCGGCGAAGAGGTGCGGCTCTCCACCCCGCTTATCAGGGCGTCCCCCCGGTCAAAGCCGGGAAGGATCTTTCCGAAAGCGTACATGCCCTCCTCTATGGAATTCCCGATCTGGGAGGGCAAAATGGAACGCACATCACACAGAGCGTATTCCCCGCAGATGGAAGGACGGATATCGCCCGGAGCGGCGCTGGGCCTGCGGGCGGCAAAATCCCTGAACAGCTGGACGGGAACCCTTCCGGAAGCCGCCTTCCATGCGGCGCGCTCCAGATTTCTCTGAAACGCGATTCCTCCCAGAGGCCCCTCCTCCGGAAAATCCGAAGGACTCACGGTGACGATCAGAGCGCTGTTGGCATTTTCTCCGTCTCTGGCGTGGAAGCTCATTCCGTTCACAGCCAGCATTCCGGGCTCCGAGGAGGCATTTACCACATATCCGCCGGGACACATGCAGAAGGAATAGACGCTCCGGCCGTTTCTGCAGGTGTGGGTCACTTTGTAGGAGGCCGGTCCCAGAAGCCGGTTTTCTTCCTCCCCGTACTGATCCAGATTGATCATGGACTGGGGATGCTCCACCCGCACGCCCACGGCAAAGGCCTTCGGCTCCATGGCCAGGCCTTTTTTCCACAGCATTTCGAAGGTGTCCCTGGCGCTGTGACCGATGGCAAGAACACAGACCTCGGCGGGGATGGTCTCCTCCCGGCCGTCTGATCTTACCACAACTCCGGTCAGAGCTCCCTTTTCCGTTTTCAGTCCGGTGAGAACGGTGCGGAAACGGAAATCGCCCCCCATGGAAATGATCTGGCAGCGGAGGTTTTTCACAATGCCCATGAGGGTGTCCGTTCCCAGATGGGGTTTCTGCTGATATAATATGGCAGGATCCGCGCCCGCCTCCACGAATCGCCGCAGGACCTGATGGTTTCTGCCGAAAGGGTCCTTCACCAGAGTGTTCAGCTTGCCGTCGGAAAAGGTGCCTGCGCCGCCCTCGCCGAACTGTACGTTGGAATCGGGATCCAGGACGCCGCTGCGCCAGAAGCGCTCCACCTGCTGCCTGCGCTTTTCGGCCTCGTCTCCCCGTTCCAGAACGATGGGACGGTAGCCTGCCCGGGCCAGATACCAAGCGCAGAACAGCCCCGCCGGGCCGCTTCCCACGATCACGGGCGGATGGGACAGGGGTGTCTCCCCCGGTCCCGGAAATACATAGGGAACTTCCTTTACAGAGGCAACATTCTTCTGACGGACTCTGGAGAGGATTTTCTTTTCGTTGTCCGCGGTCACGTCCAGGGTGTAGATAAATTTTTTATCTTCTTTGTGCCGGGCGTCCAGGGATTGTTTCTTTATTATATAGGTGAAGGCGTGCTCCGGGCAGCGGAGGTTTGCCGCGATGCGGCGGCGGAGGTCGTCTTCCGTGTGGGTGATGGGAAGCTTCAGCTGGGTGATGCGGATCATGGGAGGCTCCTTTTTTCAGTCTTTTTATTTTACTGGTTTTGTATTTTATTTTGTAATTTTCAGATTATGGGCAGGGCGGGAGAAGGTCGGACGGACGCAGACGCTCCCAGGGGCAGGCTTTCTGACGTTCGGACGCTCCCAAGGGCAGACCCGACGTACGGACGCTGCCAGGGCCGTGCTTTCTGTCATGCAGACGTCGCAACGCTCCGGCGAACTAACCGCCAACTCCGACTAAGGCGTTCAGGAAGAGCCTTCACGCCTAAGTCTGCGTAAGCGGTGGATTTCGTCTGCGCTAAAACCGCGACCAAAAAGTCTGCCTGACAGAAAGCACGGCCCTGGCAGCTGTTTATCGGCTATTCCATTTTACGACGGCAGGAGTATCCTGCCAGAAGATGATTGTTTCCATATACAGCCATACGTGGTGCAATGCTGTCAGACGCGGCTTTTCTTAATTATGGTTCCTGTATGGCCGCGTTTCTGCCGGCCGCCGCTCCGCTGGACCAGGCCCACTGGAGGTTGTAGCCGCCGCAGGTTCCGTCGATATCCAGGAGTTCTCCCGTGAAATAGAGTCCTTTATGAAGGCGGGACTCCATGGTGCGGGGATTTACCTCCTCAGTGCTGACGCCGCCGGAGCATACCTGGGCCTGGGCGAAGGACATTCCTCCGGTAACGGTCAGGGGGAAGGCTTTCAGTGCCTGAAATAGGTCCTTCTGCGCGGAAAGAACTTTGCACAGCTTTCCGGGGAACAGGCCCTCCAACAGTTCCCGGGTATTTTTATAGGGGGTTTGCCTTTGGCGGTTTCGGAGAAAGGCTTCCAGCTCCTCTGCCGGGATTTCCGGAAGGAAATCCGCCAGGAGCCGGACGCTCTTCTTTTCTTCCAGGGCACGTACGGCGTAGGTGCTGAGCTGGAATATGGGAATTCCGGATATTCCGTAGTTGGTCAGCTGGAGTTCCCCCCGCTGGGAAGAACGCTTTTTTCCTTCCACCAGGAGGGTCGCTTCCCCCTGGGCGCGCACGCCCGCCCAGCCCGAAAAGCCTTTCGGGCTGCATTTCAGGGCGGTGAGCGCCGGAAGGGGGCGGACGACGGCATGCCCTAAGGCTTCCGCCAGGGCATAGCCGCTGCCGTCCGCCCCGGATATGGCGGAAGCTTTTGAGCCGCAGGCGAGAATCACTGCGTCCCCTTCATACTGCCAGCCCTTTGTCCTTACCTGGAACACGCCTTTTCCATGCTCCACAGCCGTCACATGCTCTCTGGTTTTTATCTTCACCTTCCGGTAACGGGCTTCCATGGAAAGAGCCTGCGTCACACTGGAGGCCTCTCCGCTTCGGGGATACAGGTACCCGTCCCGCTCCACTGGACTGATTCCCAGACGCTGGAAAAAGTCCACCGTGTCCTCCACGGAAAACCGGGAAAGGGCTTCCTGTACAAACTCCGGATGCGTCCCTCTGTAGGCATCCGGAACAACCTTCCGGTTGGAGAAATTGCACCGGCCGTTTCCGGTGGCATTCAGCTTCTGCCCGAGCCGTTCATTGTGCTCCAGAAGAGTCACTGCCGCGCCCTCTCCCGCTGCCGTGACAGCGGCCATCAGTCCGGAAGCCCCGCCGCCCACTACGATTACACGCTTTTTGTCCATAATTTGCTCTTTCTGACCAAACATACCAGTTTTCAGAGACTGTACCGGTCCCGCCGGACGCATCAGTCTCACCAAATCCGGTAAATCTTTATTCTGAATCCATATTTTCCATTGATGCACAGATTGCTCCGCGCTTTGCGCTCCTGCAATCCTGACATCATATGTTTACAGCTTTACAAGTCCCTGTTCCAGCAGTTTCTGCAGTGACATGAGAATTCCAAGCTTCGCGTGCTCCCAGGTCAGTCCGCCCTGGAAGTACACGGCATAGGGCGGTTTCATGGGGCCGTCCGCGGAAAGCTCGATGGAGGAGCCCTGTACAAAAGCTCCCGCAGCCATGATTACCTGACTGTCATACCCCGGCATATCCCAGGGCTCCGGAACCACAAAGCTGTCCACCGGCGCAGCCGCCTGGATTCCCTGGCAGAAAGCGCACACGCCCTCCGGCGTTCCCAGAGTCACCGCCTGAATAATATCATGACGGGATTCCGTGGAATTGGGAACCACGGGAAATCCCAGCTTTTCATAAACATTTGCCGCAAATACCGCGCCCTTGAGAGCTCCCTTCGTTACCATGGGGGCCAGGAAAAAGCCCTGATAAAATGCCTGATTGACACCCAGGGAAGCGCCCACCTCCATTCCCAGACCCGGACAGGTCATCCGGCAGGATGCGTTCTCCACACATTCTTTTGTCCCGGCAATATATCCGCCGATGGGCGCCAGGCCGCCTCCGGGATTTTTAATGAGAGAGCCGACCATCATATCCGCCCCCAGATCGCTGGGCTCCATGGTCTCCACAAACTCTCCGTAGCAGTTATCCACCATGCAGATCACATCCGGTTTGATCTTTTTTACAAACGCGATCAGTTCTCCGATCTGCTTCACGGAAAAGGAAGGACGGGTCTGATAGCCCTTGGAGCGCTGGATCGTCACCATCTTCGTCTTCTCGTGAATGGCTTTTTCAATATTTTCGTAGTCAAAGGCGCCGTCCGGGAGAAGCTCCACCTGACGGTAGGCGACGCCGTATTCTGCCAGAGAGCCTCTGGACGGACGGATACCGATAACCTCCTCCAGCGTGTCGTAAGGCTTCCCGACGGGAGACAGCAGTTCATCCCCGGGCCTCAGATTTCCGAAGAGCGCGATGGCCAGAGCGTGAGTCCCGCAGGCAATCTGGGGACGCACCAGGCAGGCCTCCGTGTGGAAGGTATCGCTGTAGACCTTCTCCAGAGTGTCCCGGCCATAATCGTTATAACCATACCCGGAGGACGACTGAAAGCACTCCGCGCTCACTCTGTTTTTCTGCATGGCCAGAAGAACTTTCATCTGATTATACTCCGCCCTGCGGTCAAACTCCCGGAAACGCTCCTCCAGGGACGCCTCGATTTCATGTCCATACCGGTAAACCTCAGAAGAAATCCCCAACTGTCTGTATAAGTCCTGCATATCTCTATCCTTTCATTAAGATTGTCCTGTATTCGAATGCCGCAATATCGTATTCCGCCGCAAAATCAGTAAGACTAATCATAGCATCCTTTGATTTTGTTTTCAATATTTTGTTTGACGGATTCCGCCGCCTGACTTTTTATTTTGGCATTGCGGATCACAGGAGAATCTGATATAATCGTAGAAGAACATATGTTCTATCAAAGCAGGCGATTTCTGTTTTTTGAATTACTGTGTCGGAAATTAAAAATTCCTGGTTTTTCTTGAAAAGAATATTTAAAAATGCTAAAATAAAAAACCGAAATATGCCTCTTCCCGATAAAAGGGAATGCTTTGTGGGAAAACCTGAAAGAAAAGAACCGGGGCATCCCGGAAGAACTGGAAAGATACAGAAGAACCGCGGAAAATCATGGTGTTTAGCCAGGCCGGAGAAACAGTGCCAAAACCGTGTCAAAAACTGTATGCCGATCACAAAAAGCCGCATAGATAAAGGAGTTGTACAGATTATGGCGCTCTCGCCGATGATGCAGGAATATTTAAAAACCAAAGAAGCGTATAAGGATTGTATCCTTTTTTACCGTCTGGGCGATTTTTATGAAATGTTTTTTGACGATGCTCTGACGGTAACGAAGGAACTGGAAATCACTTTAACAGGTAAGGACTGCGGTCTGGAGGAAAGGGCTCCCATGTGCGGAGTCCCTTATCATGCTGCGGAGTCTTACATCAAGCGTCTGATCGATAAGGGCTATAAGGTAGCCATCTGCGAGCAGGTGGAGGATCCGAAGCTGGCGAAGGGCCTGGTGAAGAGAGAGGTCATCCGCGTAGTGACTCCCGGCACGACTCTGGACGCTGCGGCTCTGGACGAATCGAAGAATAATTATCTCATGGCCATCGTCTCGCTGGGAGAACATTTCGGATGCGCCATAGCAGATATCACCACCGGGGACTGCTTTCTCACTGAGGTGGATACCCCTCCCAAGCTGATGGATGAGATCAATAAATTCACCCCGGCGGAGATTATCTGCAACGACGCATTTCTGCTCAGCGGAGTGCCGGCGGAGGATCTGAAGGACCGGCTCCGCATCTGCATCAACACACTGGATTCCTGGTATTTTGATGATGAACTCTGCCGCAGAACTCTGTGTGAACATTTCCGGGTCAGCTCTCTGGACGGTCTGGGAATCGGGGATTATGAAAGCGGAATCATTGCCGCGGGAGCTCTGTTTTTGTATCTGCGGGAAACTCAGAAAACTGCGCTGAGCCACATGGCGACTATTCATCCCTATGCGGCGGAGAAATATATGCTGATTGACAGCTCCAGCAGAAGAAATCTGGAACTGGTGGAAACCCTGAGGGAGAAGCAGAAAAGGGGATCCCTTCTGTGGGTTCTGGATAAAACGAAAACAGCCATGGGGGCCCGCACTCTGCGTTCTTTCGTGGAGCAGCCGCTGATCGACGCAGAGGAAATCAACCGGCGCCTGGAAGCCCTGGAGGAGCTGAACGAACAGCCTATGCTCCGGGATGAAATCCGCGAATACCTGAATCCCATTTATGACATGGAACGGCTGATCAGCCGTATCAGCTATCAGTCGGCGAACCCCAGAGATCTGGTAGCCTTCGCCTCCTCACTGGCCATGCTGCCCTTCATCAAGCAGATTCTGGGAGAATTTCATTCCCCCATTCTGATGCAGATCAATGAGGATATGGACAGCCTTACAGATGTGGCGGAGCTGATCGGAAAAGCCATCTGTGACGATCCGCCTCTGGCCCAGAAGGACGGAGGAATCATCCGCGAGGGCTTCAATGAGGACGTGGACAAGTTCCGCCGTTCCCGCACAGACGGAAAGAAATGGCTGGCGGAGCTGGAGGCCAGAGAGCGGGAAAAAACGGGAATCAAGTCATTAAAAATCAAGTTTAACCGGGTGTTCGGATACTCGCTGGAGATCACCAATACCTTCCGGAATCAGGTCCCGGAAAACTATGTACGGAAGCAGACGCTGGCAAATGCCGAGCGGTATATCACGCAGGAATTAAAGGAACTGGAGGATCTGATCCTTGGTGCGGAGGACAGGCTCTACGCGCTGGAATATGAACTTTTCTGCAATGTCCGGGACACGGTAGGCGCCGAGGTGGTGCGTATCCAGAAAACGGCAAAGGCCGTGGCTGCACTGGACGTGTTTGCCTCCCTTGCACTTGTAGCGCAGAGAAATCATTACGTCCGTCCAAAGATCAACGAGAATGGCATTCTGGATATCAAAAACGGCCGTCATCCGGTGGTGGAGCAGATGATCGAAAACGATATGTTCATCGCTAATGACACTTATCTGGATAATCATAAAAAGAGAGTTTCCATTATAACCGGACCCAATATGGCAGGAAAATCCACCTATATGCGCCAGAGTGCTCTGATCGTCCTGATGGCCCAGATCGGCAGTTTTGTTCCCGCCGAAAAGGCAAACATCGGGATTGTAGACAGGATTTTTACCAGAGTAGGAGCCTCCGACGATCTGGCCAGCGGACAGAGTACCTTTATGGTGGAGATGACGGAGGTGGCCAACATCCTGAGAAACGCCACGTCGAAAAGTCTCCTGATTCTGGATGAAATCGGAAGGGGAACCAGTACTTTTGACGGGCTTTCCATCGCCTGGGCAGTAATCGAGCATATCAGCAGCGTGAAGCTCTGCGGGGCCAAAACTCTTTTCGCCACTCATTATCATGAACTGACGGAGCTGGAGGGAAAGATCGCCGGCGTGAACAATTATTGTATCGCCGTGAAGGAAAAAGGGGACGATATCGTATTCCTCCGGAAGATTGTCAAAGGGGGAGCTGACAAGAGCTACGGCATTCAGGTGGCCAAGCTCGCGGGAGTTCCGGAATCGGTAATCAACCGGGCCAAAGAGCTTGTGGAGGAGCTGAGCGACGCGGATATCACCGCCGCTGTGAAGGATCTGACTGCAGTTAAAAAGAAGCAGAAAGTAAAATATGATCAGGTGGATCTGGCACAGATCTCTCTGTTTGATACGGTGAAGGACGATGATATTATCGGAGAGATCAGGAATCTGGATCTGTCCAATCTGACGCCTGTGGAATGTATGAATATTCTGTATAATATCCAGAATAAAATTAAAAACCGCTGGTGATAAGGATCATATATTTTGTCCGGAAACCAGCAGGATGACTTCGGAGTGAACGCGAGGGATATGAGAGCAAATGAGAAGTTTTTGGGGATTAAGGAGGCTCTGATTTGAGAAAAATCGCAGTTCTGGATCAGCATACCATAGATAAGATTGCGGCGGGGGAAGTGGTAGAACGCCCCGCTTCCGTGGTGAAGGAACTGGTGGAAAACTCCATCGACGCCGGCGCAACAGCGGTGACTGTGGAAATTTCAGACGGTGGAAAAAAGCTGATTCGCATCACGGACAACGGCGGCGGAATGGATTATGATCAGATTCCGCTGGCCTTTTTGCGTCATGCCACCAGTAAAATACAGAAAATTGAGGATCTGGAACAAATTGCCTCTCTGGGATTCCGAGGGGAAGCCCTTTCCAGTATTGCGGCAGTTTCTCAGGTAGAGCTTATTACGAAAACACCTTCGGCTGTCAGCGGCGCAAGATACGTGATCGAAGGCGGCTGCGAGATGACGCTGGAGGAACTGGGAGCGCCGGACGGAACCACGTTTCTGGTGAGAAATCTGTTTTATAATACTCCTGCCAGAAGCAAATTTCTGAAATCGGATATGACGGAGGGAAACTATATCAGTGAGCTTATGGAGCATCTGGCACTCTCTCACCCGGAGGTCTCATTTAAATATATTCAGAATAAGCAGGTGAAGCTTCATACCACCGGAAATGACAGTATGAAGGACGTGATTTATCATATTTACGGCAGAGATATCGCGAAATCTCTTCTGGATGTCTCCTTCGAAAACGAATTTATGAAAATCAGCGGGTTCGCAGGTAAACCGGAGATTTCCAGAGGAAACCGCAGCTTTGAAAATTACTATGTCAACGGGCGGTACGTAAAGAATACGATCATCACAAAGGCGATTGAGGATGCCTATAAAGGGTTCCTCATGCAGCATAAATTTCCCTTTGTGTCCATGCAGATTCAGATGGATGGGAATGATCTGGACGTGAATGTTCATCCGGCCAAGAGGGAGGTCCGCTTTGCCCGGGGGCCGGAGGTCTACGACGCAATTTTTGATACAGTTCGCAGGGCTCTGACAGGACGGGAAATGATCCCTGAGGTGACTGTAGGAAGGGAGCAGATTCCGGAGAAACGGGAGCCGGCGAAACGCGGGGACATTCCGGAGCCCTTCGAGGTGAAACGCCGTCAGGATATGGCGGAGAGGAAAACGCTTCCTGCTCCGTCGAAATACGCTGTGCCTGCAGATACTCTGAGTCGGGAAATCCGTGAGGAATCTGTGAGGCTTCCGGAGAATACAGCCAGAGTTTTGTCCGATGAGGAAGAAAGCTGGTTCCGGGGAAAACTGGCGGATCAGGCAGGAACGTCGAGCGGGAATGCAGAACCGGCGGATCAGGCCGAAATATTGGATGAAAGCACAAAGCCGGTGAATCAGACCGGATTTTCCAGTGAACCTACAGACGACTTGCCGGATCAGAAAGCAGGAACGGCCGAAACTGAAATAAAATCAGATACTTGTTTGAAGGAACAGAATGCTCTGCAGCAGAGAGACAACGGGATTCCCCGGCAGGAAAACGACCGGAGCGGGGACACAGCAGGAACAAATGATCCGCCGCCCGTACAGATGGAACTGTTTGAAGAAAAGCTTCTGGCGCCGGAATCCAGGGTTCGTCATCAGCTGATCGGACAGATTTTCGATACGTACTGGCTGGTTCAGTTCGGAGATACTTTTTATATCATTGATCAGCATGCCGCTCATGAAAAAGTGTATTATGAAAGACTGGTAAAGCAGTTTCGGGATCAGACGATCATGTCCCAGTACGTCAGTCCTCCGCTGATCGTAACTCTGAATATTCAGGAGGAGGAACTTCTGGCCTCCAACCGGAAATATTTTCAGGAATTCGGATTTGAAATTGAGCATTTCGGAGGAAAGGAGTACTGTATCAGTGCCGTGCCTTCCATGCTTTACGGCTGGACGGAGACGGAATTGTTCCTTGAAATGCTGGATCAGCTGAATACAGAGGGAAACAGGGATCCTCTGGAGATCTTTGCCTCCCGTCTGGCCACTATGGCATGCAAAGCGGCGGTAAAGGGCAATCACCGGATGTCGCCGCAGGAGGCGGACAGTCTGATCGATGAGCTCCTGACGCTGGAAAATCCCTATCATTGTCCCCATGGACGCCCCACCATCATCTCCATGACCCGGGCTGAGCTGGAGAAGAAGTTTAAGCGAATTGTGTGATTCTGACAAAGTTATCTGTGTATGCTGGGAGGATTTATGAAAAAGCCGCTGGTCGTACTTACCGGTCCCACGGCTGTGGGAAAAACGAAGCTTTCCATCGGCCTTGCCAGGGCCCTGGACGGGGAAATTATTTCCGCGGATTCCATGCAGGTATATCGGCGCATGGATATCGGATCCGCAAAAATTACCGCGAAAGAAATGCAGGGAATTCCTCATTATCTGGTGGATATTCTGGAACCTGAGGAGGAATTTCATATCGTAAGATTTCAGGAGCTGGCGAAGGAAGCCATGGACAGAATCTATGACAGGGGACGAATTCCCATTCTTGTGGGCGGAACAGGATTTTATATCCAGGCGGTAACCCGGGACATTGACTTCACACAGGCGGAGCAGGAGGAGGATTACCGGCACAGTCTGGAAAACCTGGCCAGAGAAAAAGGGCCGGAATATCTTCATCATATGCTGGAGGAGAAGGATCCCGTCAGTGCACATGAAATCCATGCCAACAATGTCAAACGAGTAATTCGCGCTCTGGAATTTTATCATCAGAACGGAACTCCGATTTCTCAGCATAACCTGGAGCAGAAGGCCCATGAAAGCCCTTACAATCTGGCATATTTTGTGCTGAACGCTCCCAGAAATCTGCTGTATGAACGTATTGACGCCCGAGTGGATGAAATGATGAAGAACGGACTTCCGGAAGAGGTTCAGAAGCTCAGGGAACGGGGCTGTCACAGAGGGATGGTATCCATGCAGGGACTTGGATATAAGGAACTGCTGGCATATCTGGACGGCGAGTATTCCCTGGAGGAGGCCGTCCGGGTCCTGAAGAGAGACACCCGCCATTTTGCAAAACGGCAGCTTACCTGGTTCCGCAGAGAGCCGGATGTGATCTGGGTGAATAAAGACGAATTTGACTTTGACGAGGACAGGATTCTGGAATACATGCTGTCTGTGTGCAGAGAGAAAAGAATAATCTGAGCGAAAGTCAGGCACCACAGGAGAATAAAACTCCCCATGGGCCTGACTTTTTCGTGAGATTCCAACGCCCTTATTCAAAAATCGGTTTCACATCGTCCTCGGATCGGATCTGAAACAAAAGCCTGCTTATTTCTTCCCTCCTCAGCGCATGGAACAGGTAAAACGAAAATAACTTCGCTGTTCTCTATAAAGTATCAATAACTTCGCCAATATACATGGTATGCGGCGCTTCCATTTTATAATAATCTTCTGCCACTTCAGCGGGCATCGCGGAGAGATCCAGATCCTGTTTATAAATCTTTTTGCAGAGCAGCGTCACTTTTGCTTCACAAAAAGTGACGGCACCGTTTAATGCCTTCGGTGTCAATCCCGCTGTTTTTACCTTATCTCCGTCTCTGCCGGAGAGCGAACCTAACACTCCCAATGCCCGACGGTACTTTTCAGGATAAAAACTGACGGTAAAAAAATCATTTTCGTCCATAAAAGTGTGGGTATAACGGCAGGGTTTCACATAAACTGTCGCAACCGGTCTGCCCCACAAGGTGCCCAGACCACCCCAGCTGATGGTCATGGTATTATAATGATTCATTACCCCGGCCGTTACCAGTGCCCATTCTTTGTCAAATATACTGAATGAATCCGCGTTAAATTTCATTGATCTTATCCTCCTCTTACTGTGAATTTTTCTTTATTTTTCCTGATATACTCAGCAAAAAAGAACAACGCCAGGTCATCGTTTTTACTTATTCCGTCATATGAAACCGATTCAATTTGGCAGCAGCGAAGCAGCGCCCGATTTTGACTCAGTTATGACTCAATGATATTCCCTCAGATTTTTTTCCTTCTCAAAAAATGCTTTTTTTAACCGTTTGTATTCCTCGTCTGTACAAACCTGGCGGCATTTGGGTTCAAAGGATTTTGTAATATCAAAACATTCTTTGATATTCCCGCAGGGATACTCCCTGCATCCCGCGCAGGTTTTTATGCCTTTCTCCTCACAGCACTTTATGACCTGATATCTGCACCAGTTTTCCGGTCTGCATCCAGAACAGGAGATTTCTTCATTTGATACAATATGATCACGATAGCCGATTTTCATCCATAATTCAGCTGTATGAAATAATTCCTCCTCTGTCTTTTCATATGGATGCGCTATGTATCTTGGACATGAGGAGCAATCATTTCCGCAGGCGGCTATTATTCTGTTCATCGCATTCTTTTTATCCATCCGTATCTCCCTCCTTACATCTCATATTCCGGCTTTTCCTTGAGTATATCAAAAACACTCCCGGCTTTCAATCGTGAAATGCAATCTCAAACGGCGCCGTGACTCCTTTGCGGCGCTGGATGGCAAGGCTCCCACCTGATACTTGCGACGTATACGTCGTAACTTTATTGTGAATTTTCTGCAGCGCTATTGATAATTGGGGGAAATTCGTGGTATACTATACCTGAAAGTAGCGACGCAACCGTCGTAAGTACGAGGTGACCATGATGATTAAACGAGATTTTTACTTGAATCGCATGATTCATAATATGTGGAACGGTGAGGTTAAAGTAATCACCGGCATCCGCCGCTGCGGAAAGTCGGTACTGCTGTTTGACCTGTTCTATGAATACCTTCTCTCGCAGGGAGTTCAGGAGGACCACATTATAAAAATTGAATTGGACCAGAGACGTTACTACAAGTTCAGAAATCCAATTATCCTTTGTGAGTATGTCGAGACCCTTGTCGCAGAAAAAAAAGAAGAGCAATTTTATCTCTTCATTGACGAAGTTCAGCTTACCAC
>CANQUG010000028.1 GCA_947626985.1 uncultured Lachnospiraceae bacterium
TTTTGTATAAATACATCATCCGTCCAGAGATTCTGCGCTTCTCCCGGCTGATTTTCTGAAGCCTTTTCGCCGTATTTTCATTTTTGCATCCGCAGTGTATGGAATTCCAGCAATTCCGATAGGGTTCTCAGACTGTCACGAATTTTATTTTTGCATTCGCAGCGTATGGAATTCCAGCAATTCCGATAGGATTCTCAGACTGTCCGAATTTTATTTTTGCATCCGCAGAATATGGGATGTTTCCGGAAATTCATGCAAGCTGCTCTGTCAGTATCTTCAGGAACAGAAGTGCCAGAACAAAAAGAATTACAGGCTTTGTGATGCGGCTTCCATTTTTCATTGCCAGGGAAGAGCCGAGATAACTGCCTGCCATATTGCAGAGCGCCGCGGCCAGTCCCAGAGTGAAAACCACCTGTCCGTTAAAGAAAAAGACGGCCAGTGAGGTGAGATTGGTAGTCAGGTTGATCACCTTGGCCTGGGCATTGGCATGGCGGATATTCATCCGGGCAAACGCGGTGAAGGCGATGATGAGAAAGGTTCCCGTGCCTGGTCCGTAAAATCCGTCATAGATTCCGATGAGAAAGGCGGCGGTCACTGCTGTGAGAAAAGTCCGTTTTCCGAAGGTTTCCTCCGCCTCGGAATGATCCTGAAACAGATGACGGTTCAGCACGATGAACGCGGTGACAGGAAGCAGGACAAACAGCAGGGAGCGCATGACGGATTCGTCCATGCGCAGCGACAGATTGGCGCCGATGGAGGATCCGAGGACAGCAGCTGCAACAGAAGGAACCGCCAGCCGGAAATTTACCAGCTTATTCAGAATGAAACGGGCAGTGGCCAGGGTGGTGCCGCAACTGGAGGAAAGCTTGTTGGTGGCGATCGCCTGATGGGCGGGCAGCCCGGCCAGAAGATAGGCAGGCAGGGAGATCAGTCCGCCTCCGCCTCCGATGGCGTCCACAAATCCCGCGAGAAAGAGCAGGGGGCATACGATCAGAAAAGCCTTTGGTGTTAAGTTCATAACAGAATCATCCTTTCCAAAATAACCTTACCCAATATAATTCTGGGAGGCCTGTTTGTCAAGAAGGAATGACAGAACTGCACTATGTCAAGAATGAGTAATATAACTGTATTCTTCAGAAGGAATGATATAACTGTACTGTTCAGAAGAAGTGACAGGACTGTGCTGTATCCGCTACAGGGATGGAAAGGCTTATGGGTCTGCTTTCAATGTGCGCAATATGGGAAGGTTTATGAGACAGTTTTCAATGTGCGCAGTATGGGAAAGTTTATGAGGCTGCTTTCAATGTGCGCAGTCCGGTTTGAAAAACATGGTAGAGGATTTCTGCACAATGTTTTATAATATTCAAAGCAGAAAAATGCAGCAAAACGGAAGCGCTGCTCTCATGCCGCAGGTTTCAGGAGGAAGCTGAGAGCCGGGCTGTCACAGGAAAAAGGAGAGAATGTTAAAGGAGAGAATGTCATGGAAGTAAAAGAATGGACTTATGAGGAAATCCCGGAATTTACCGAGGAAGTGGAGGGCGCAAAGCTCCTCCTCACCACCGGGGACGAGATGGGTGTGCGGTATCTTCACGATGTGGAGTACGCTGAGATGGACGGAGTAAAGCTTCGCCTGCAGATTCTTCAGCCCTTCACACGCAATCAGCAGGAGATGGTTTGCCCCTGCGTGGTATATGTACAGGGCTCCGCCTGGTTTCAGCAGTATGTGTACGGCGACGTGGGAAGCGCGGCCAGACTGGCACAGAGGGGTTATGTGGTAGCCATCGTAGAGTACCGTCATTCTGAGATCGCGTCCTTCCCGGCCCAGATCATGGACGCCAGGAACGCGGTACGCTTTATGCGCGCACATGCCGAAGAATATCATGTTGATCCGGAAAACATTGTGATCGCGGGAAATTCCTCCGGCGGTCATACGGCCATGTTTGCCGGTATGATCCACGATGACGAGGAGAACAATCTGTATCCGGGTGTCACTGCGGAGGTGAAGGGTATCGTCAATTACTACGGAAGCTGCAGCGTGATGAATGAGGATTCCAATCCCACCACGGTCCTGCACTGCCAGCCGGACAGCCCGGAGGGAATGGTGATGGGCCATGTGGATTTGAGAGACAGGCCGGATCTGAAGCGGAAGCTCTCTGTGGAATGCAACATCACGGAGGAGACGGTGATTCCGCCGGTGCTGATTTTCCATGGAACGAAGGACCGGATCGTCAACTGCGAAGGCAGCGTGATTCTTTATCGTCAGCTGAAAAAATGCGGTAAGGATGTCCAGCTTTATCTGGTAAAAGGCGCGGACCACGGCGGGGCGGAATTCTGGACGGAACAGGTGCTGGATATTGTGGACGGATTTTTAAAATCCTGTTTTAAAAAATAATGCTGGAATCCAGGCTGGAGGGACAGCTGCGGAAGCTTCTGTTTCAGTCCGTTATGCTCCGGGAACAGGTGCGGAAGGACCGGGAAAGCCTGACCGGCCTGGCGCAGACTGGTCCGCAGGAGTATTGCGGAACGGCTGAGGAAAACGGAAGAATTATAAAACCATAGAGAGGAGGTATCATAAAATCATAGAGAGGACATCCTGCGCTCCCTGCTGTTTTTCGGACAGCAGGGGGCGCTTTTTGGCGTTTGGACAGCCGGCAGCGGGAGGAATTTCCCGGCCGGCTGTCCTTATATTCTGGAGCGGCACTCCATGTGCCTTATGAAGACGCTGACGTAAAAATAGACTGAAATAAGTCCATAAATTCTTTGACATGAGACAGAAACAAGATATGATAAGCGTAAACCATACAGGACGGAGAGGAACCTGCATCTGGATACGGAACAGAATCATTCTGGAGTACAGAAAAGGTTGATTTTACGGGAAAAGTAATAACAGAAAAAGAACTAAATGGGCTGGAAACAACACTGTGTTCTGCCTGTCGCGAAAAACGGATGTTAAGTTCCGGCGGGGGCTGCTTATTTCTCAGAGCCGTCCACTAATTCTTCATAGGTTACATTGAAAATCTGAACGAGCGCCTGCAGTTCGATATCCGTCACATATCTTTTGTTGGTCTCGATTCTTGTAATGACGTTCTTGTCCATATCGTAGCCCTTAAGCTGCAGCTTGCTGGCCAGATCCCGCTGGGAAAGATGATTCTTTTTCCTCAGTTCGGTGAGATTTTTGCCGATCAGATTTTTATCTCCGGTGCTGGTGCATGGTTTTGGCATAAGACCACCTCTTTAGTAGAAAATTTGTGTTTTTCAGTCTAATGCATTATAATCAGGTCATAGGTTGTGAAAGTGAGACAAACCATCAAATAATTTAGGAGAGTTTAACATGAAACGAGAAGATATTGAATTGTACGCGTTTTTGTTTTTCTGCGGCGCCGAAGAACGAGACCTGATTTTGGGGAAGAAACCCGTGACGTATAAGGACTTTTGCCGCCTCCTCTTTCTGGCGGATTTTTTAGGATTGCACAATTTTTTCCAAAAAATATGGGACATGTTTGGAGAAGATTTTTATGATTCCACGGAAAAAATGGAGCGGTTCCTTATCAGGGAGGGGAAGGAGGGAGGTATGAGGGACGCTGTTGAGGACCTGATCTCCGATACCATGGCGGAGCAGGAGCAGTGGCTCCTGGATTTCTGCTGCAGGACCCAGAGCTGGAAGAGAAGACGGCTGCAGAAAATCGTGAGAGATATCTGTGAGGAAAAGGGTCTTCTCATGGAGTCCATTAACGGGGACAAATTCTCCTGAGCCGTATCAGGCCGGATTTTTTGCCGGGGTGCTCAGAGGTGTCAGAGATGTCCAGCAGGCTGAATTTCAGAGTAAATGCGGCGTCAGAGGCGTTCAGCAGGTTGAATTTCTGAGTAAATGCGCAGTGTCCGGCGCAGCGTTCAGCAGCTCGTATTCCATGCGAAAACAATTGCATTTTCAGGCTGAGTTTGCTATAATTTTCTGGCAGCTATTGACATGAAAAAATCGAATAGAACACAATTTATCATCAGGCTGAAGAAAGGAAAGGATTATGGAAAAATCAAAAGTTTATTTTACCGATTTTCGCACTTCCATAGGTGTCCCGCTTACGGAAAAGCTGAGAAGGCTCTGTAAAAAGGCCGGAATCGATCAGATAGACATGGAAGGAAAATTTGTGGCCGTCAAGATGCACTTCGGAGAACTGGGAAATCTGGCCTATCTCCGTCCCAACTATGCGAAGGTGATCGCGGATCTGGTAAAGGAAAAAGGCGGAAAGCCTTTTCTCACAGACTGCAATACCCTGTATCCGGGCAGCAGAAAGAATGCCCTGGATCATTTAAGCTGCGCTCAGGAAAACGGCTTTAACGAACTGACCACCGGCTGCCACGTGATCATCGCGGACGGCCTCAGGGGGACGGACGATGTGCTGGTTCCGGTTCCCGGCGGTGAGTACTGTACGGAGGCGTACATAGGGCGGACTGTGATGGACGCGGACGTCTTTATCTCTCTGTCCCATTTTAAGGGCCATGAGGCTACAGGCTTCGGCGGCGCTCTGAAAAATATCGGTATGGGATGCGGAAGCCGGGCAGGGAAGATGCACCAGCATAATCACGGAAAGCCCTCGGTGGATCCCGAGGCCTGCAGGGGCTGCCGCCGCTGCGCGAAAGAGTGCGGCTCCGACGCCATCTCGTATGAGAACGGCAAGGCGGTGATCCATGAGGATATCTGCAAGGGCTGCGGAAGATGCATCGGCGCATGCGCCTTTGACGCCATATCCAACAGCAATGACAACGCTAATGAGATTCTGGGCTGCATGATCGCGGAGTACTCTCAGGCTGTCTGTCACGGAAGACCCTGCTTCCATGTGAGTCTGGTTCAGGATGTATCTCCCAACTGCGACTGCCACAGCGAAAACGATGCGCCGATCCTTCCGGACGTGGGAATGTTCGCCTCCTTTGACCCGGTCGCTCTGGATCAGGCCTGCGCGGACGCTCTGATGAAGCAGACGCCCCTGCCCAATTCCCAGCTTTCCGACAATCTGGCGAAGCCGGACTGGCATCATCATCATGATCATTTCCTGGACAGCAATCCCAATATCCGCTGGAAGGAGACTCTGGAGCACGGGGAGAAGCTGGGATTGGGAAGCAGAGAATATGAGCTGATCACTCTGTAAAATGCGGATGCTTTTGCTTTGTATTTAAAATTAGAATGTTTTTACCTTTATTCAAAATATATTGACAATCAGGGAATCTTCCTTTATATTAGGAAATGGAGTTTAATACTCTGCTATAGAGAATTGTTAAAGGAGGATGATTATTATGAGAAAAACGACGAAAACAGCCGCCGTATTGGGTATGGCGGCAGTAATGGCAGCGATGTCCGTAGTTCCGGTTATGGCATCGGAGAAGACATGGGTTGTGAAAACCGACACCGTGTTCCCGCCCTTTGAATATACGGACGAGAATGGCGATCTGGTAGGTATCGACGTGGATATCCTGGATGCGATCGCTAAGGATCAGGGATTTGAGTACACCATCGAGAGCATCGGCTGGGATTCCGCCATCGCAGCGTGCCAGTCCGGTCAGGCGGACGCCATGATCGCAGGCGCTTCCATTACCGATGAGAGGAAAGAGAGCGGCTGGATTTTCACCGACGGTTATTATGAAGCTACCCAGTGTATGGCAGTGAAGGAAGATTCCGATATCACTGGCTTCGACGGTCTGGAAGGACAGTCCGTAGGCGTTAAGACCGGTACCCAGAGCGCTCTGTACGCAGAGAGCCTGATGGAGGAGTACGGGTTTGAGGTCACCTATTTTGAGGATTCCGCTACCATGTGGCAGGCAGTTCTGGGCGGCCAGTGCGCGGCATGCTTCGACGATACCCCCATTATGGCTTACTATATCGCTGAGAACGATATGGCTCTGAAGCTCCTTCCGGAGACAGAGAATGAGCCTGCCGAGTATGGTCTTGCCGTATTCTCTGAGGATAACCAGGAACTGATCGACATGTTCAACGCAGGTCTGAAGAACATTAAGGACAACGGCACATACGATGAGATCCTTGCCAAATATCTGGGCAGTGATGAGGAAGCAGACGCTGCAGAGGAAACTGACGCTGACGCAGCAGAAGACGCTGAAGCAGACGCTGCCGCTGATGCGGATGCAGAAGGAGAGGCAGACGCTGCAGCTGAGGAAGCTGACGCCGAGTAATGTTCCTTTGGCAGATACATATGATTACGAGCAAAGGGGCGCTGTTTATTTCACAGCGCCTCTTTTTTTGAAAGGAGTTATGCATGGTTAAAATTCTGACGGTTTATGGTCCGCTTCTTCTGCGCGCCATGCGGCAGACACTGCTGCTCGCCCTGTGCGGCCTGCTTTTTGCCTGTATTATCGGTATGGTGTTCGGCCTGCTCAGCGTGCTGAAGAACAGGGCATGCAATCTGATCTCCACCATTTTCGTGGATGTGATCCGCGGAGTGCCGATGATCGTTCTTGCCTATTTTATTTATTTCGGTATTCCCTATGGAGTGAATACCATTCTGGGAATCGGAGGATTTACCTTAAGCTCCCTGCAGGCCGGTACCGCCTGTCTGGCGCTGAACTGCGGCGCGTACATGGCGGAGATCATCCGCGCCGGCATCCAGTCAGTGGACAAGGGACAGATGGAAGCCGCCAGAAGCCTGGGGCTTCCCTACTGGAGAGCCATGGTGAGGGTGGTTCTGCCCCAGGCGATCCGTACCATGATTCCCAGCATTGTGAACCAGTTCATTATCACGCTGAAGGATACGTCCATTCTGTCCGTCATCGGATTTCCGGAACTGGTCAATACCGCGAAAAACGTGGTGGCGAAGACCTTCATGTCCCTGCAGACCTGGGCCATCGTCGCCGTGATGTATCTGATCGTCATCACCATTCTGTCCAGAGTGGCGAAGATCCTGGAGAGGAGGTTAAACCGTGGCCGTGAATAAGGAAAATGTAAAAATACATGTGTCCCACCTGGTAAAATCCTTCGGGAAGCTGGAGGTCTTAAAGGACATCTCCAACGATATTTACGAGGGGGAAGTGGTGGTGGTCATCGGTCCCTCCGGATCGGGCAAATCCACGTTTCTGCGCTGCCTGAACCGCCTGGAGGATATTACCGGCGGAACGGTGGTGGTGGACGGGGTGGACATCACCCAGAAAAAGGTAAACATCAATAAATTCCGGGAGAACATCGGCATGGTGTTCCAGCACTTTAATCTATTTCCCCATATGGACGTGCTGCGGAACGTGACCCTGGCACCCGTGGACCTGAAGAAGATGACGAAGGCCGAGGCGGAAAAAAGAGGAATGGAGCTTCTGAAACGGGTGGGTCTGGAGGAAAAGGCGAAGGTCTATCCGCCCCAGCTTTCCGGCGGACAGAAGCAGCGTGTGGCCATCGCCCGGGCCCTGGCCATGAATCCCAATATCATGCTGTTTGATGAGCCCACCTCCGCGCTGGACCCGGAAATGGTGGGGGAGGTTCTCCAGGTTATGAAGGAGCTTGCCGCCGACGGAATGACCATGGTGGTGGTGACCCACGAGATCGGCTTTGCCCGGGAGGTGGCCAGCAGAGTGATCTTTATGGACGGAGGCTACATTGTGGAGGAGGGAACGCCGGAGGAGATATTTAATCATCCCAAAGAGCCCAGAACCATTGACTTTTTGAACAAAGTATTATAAAGTTCTCTGTATCGGTACAGCAAAATGACGAAAAAGTACGTGACAGGGAGGTTTTTATGAAGAGAATCGTGACCATCAGCCGGGAATTCGGAGCAGGGGGAAGCACCGTGGCCACAGCCGTGGCGGAGAAGACCGGCTTGGAATACTATGACAAAGAACTGATTCTTATGAGGGCAGGCAGAGGAAATGTGGACATTTACAGCCTGATCAAATGGGATGAGAGCGTCCCCATCAACTTCGGATTTACCCAGAGTCTTTTTGACTTTTACAATCGTCCTCTGAGCGACCGTATTTTTGAGGCCCAGAAGGAGACCATCCGCGAGGTTGGAGAGAAGGGAAACTGTATTATCGTGGGCCGGAACGCCAACTGGATTCTGAAGGAGTTCGACCGGACCCTCCATGTGTTTATTCATGCCAGCGTGGAGTGGAGGCTGGCCTGGATGAAAAAGAAGATGCCGGACCACTCCGAGGCCCAGATCCTTGAGGAGATCCGGAAGGTGGACAGACAGAGAAGAAAGTACTGCACCTACCATACCCGCACGGAATTCGGTGATTCCAGATGCTACGATATCTGTCTGGATTCCGGGAGACTGGGGATTGAGAAATGCGTGGATATCCTGACGGAGCTGATCATGGAGTAAGGGGGAGGCGCGGATGCGCCTGCGAAAGGTGCGGATATTCCCGGAAGGGAGGCTCTCCGCGCCTGCAAAAGGGCGCATGTTCTCTTGAAAAGACCCCGGAACTATGGTATAATCCCATCTTAGATTTTGGGCAGAAATGCCAAAGGGATCATAGAGAAGTTTAGCGGAGGTAAAAAAGATTCATGAAAGAGAAGTTTTATATCACAACGCCCATCTATTATCCGTCCGGAAATCCCCACATCGGCCACTGCTATACCACGGTGGCCTGCGACGCCATCGCGCGGTACAAACGTGCCAGAGGCTACGATGTGAAATTCCTCACCGGTACGGACGAGCACGGGCAGAAGATCGAGCAGAAAGCGAAAGAGGCGGGAATCACCCCCAAGGAATATGTGGACGCCGTTGTGGCCAACTTTAAAAAGCTCTGGGATTTCATGGGCATCCAGTACGACAGATTTATCAGGACCACGGATGAATATCATGTGGAGACCGTTCAGAAAATCTTCCGTAAGCTGTACGAAAAAGGGTACATTTACAAGGGAGAATACGTGGGCAAATATTGTACGCCCTGTGAGAGCTTCTGGACGGAGAGCCAGCTGGTGGACGGCAAATGTCCCGACTGCGGCAGAGACGTGATCGATTCCAGGGAGGAAGCCTATTTCTTTAAGCTGTCCGCTTTTTCCGACCGCCTGAAGGACCTTCTGGAGAACACGGATTTCCTGAATCCCAGTTCCAGAGTGCATGAGATGGTGAACAATTTCATCAACGCGGGTCTGGAGGATCTGTGCGTTTCCAGAACCAGCTTCACCTGGGGCGTGCCGGTGGACTTTGACGACAAGCATATCGTTTACGTGTGGGTGGACGCCCTCACCAACTATATTTCCGCGCTGGGCTACGAAAACAGCCAGTACGACGATTTTGACAGGTTCTGGCCTGCAGACGTTCATGTGATGGCCAAGGAGATCGTGAGATTCCACTCTCTCGTATGGCCGGCCATTCTTATGGCGCTGGATCTGCCGCTTCCGAAGAAGATCTACGGACATGGGTGGATTACCTTCGGAGATAAAAAGATGAGCAAATCCGTGGGAAATATCGTGGATCCCTTTATTCTGGGAGAGCGCTACGGAGTGGACGCGGTGAGATATCACATCCTGAGAGAAATGCCCTTCAGCGGAGATTTTTCTTTTAACAATGAGAGTATGCTGGTGCGTGTGAATACGGACCTGGCCAATACCTACGGAAACCTGGTATCCAGAACGACAGCCATGATTCAGAAATATTTCCAGGGCACCCTGCCTGAGGGCCGGGAGACCGCGGAGGTGGATGAAGACCTCATCGCCACGGTGAGCGCTCTGGCTGACGTTTACGAGAAGAGCATGGACGATATCCATATTCAGGATGCCGTTACTGAGGTTATGAAGGTTCTGAACCGCGCTAATAAATATATCGATGAGACGGAGCCCTGGGTTCTGGCCAAGGACGAGGGGAAGGCGGACCGCCTTGCCGCAGTGCTCTATAATCTTCTGGAAACCATCCGGATCACCACCATTACCCTGGCGCCCATTATGCCCGGAAGCGCCCAGGAGGTTTACCGCAGAATCGGAATCGCGGACAAGGAAGAGCAGCGCGCGTGGGATACCATTCATACCTTCGGCGTGCTGGACAAAAATGCCGGTGTGGAGACCGGTCCGGCTCTGTTCCCGCGTATCGATATCAATAAAGAACTGGAATATCTGGAGTCCCTGTCAGCTCCCGCGCCTGCCGCTGCGGAGCCGGAGGAGCCTGAAATGAACGTGGAGAAGAAGCCGGAGATCACTATCGAGGAGTTTGAAAAGCTGCAGTTCCAGGTGGGAGAGATTCTCTCCTGTGAGAACGTGAAGAAGAGCAGAAAGCTTCTGTGCAGCCAGGTGAAGATCGGAAGCCGCGTGGTGCAGATCGTTTCCGGAATCCGCAAAACCTACACTGCGGAGGAGATGGTGGGCAAAAAGGTGATGGTTCTTGTGAACCTGAAACCGGCCAAGATCGCCGGAATTCTCTCGGAGGGCATGATCCTCTGCGCAGCGGATGCGGAGGACAATCTTTCCGTGATGACTTTGGATAAGGACCTTCCCTCCGGGTGCTCTATTTCCTGATGAGAGGAAGCAGTGTCAGCTGTGTGAAAAATTAGTGATTGCGTGAATGATTATCAGATGAGATAGTAATTGCGACTGTGCAGATAGTGATCAGTTATGCCGATAATTATTGACTGTGTCAATAGTGATCAGCAATGCCTGTAATTGTGGATTGGGCAGGTAATTATCTGGTTTGTCAATATTGTGACTGTGCAGATAGTGATCAGTTATGCTAATAATTATGATTGTGCAAATAGAGATCAGCTATGCCAATCATTGTGGACTGTATGAATAGTCATCAGCTGTGTGAATAATTATCAGTTGTGAAGCAGGGAGGCAGCCCGGCCATACGGCCGGGCTGCCTCCCTGCTCAGATAGAAGAAAACTCATAAAATTTCACACAGAACTTTGCACCGCTTTTTATGAAAAGCGATTCCAAATGCGGTGATTCCGGTTCTGCCGTCGTTCCGGAGTCTTTCGTCGTATCTCCGGTCTTTGATCTGACGTATTGCATTACCGCAGGCTTTTTCCAGTTCACGGATGCCGGATGCATATTTGACTTCAATGATTATGCCTGTGTCAGGGTCCTCCGGCTCGATGAGAATATCGCTGAACCCGTCTCCCGACTCCGCATTGGAGACAATCAGCCAGTCAGCGCTGCTCCGCAGCAGCCCCAGGAGAATTCCATGATAGAAGTTCTCTTTCTGTTCCTCCCGCGCCGCTGTATCCAGGATGCTGATGGTTTGCGCAAGAATTCTGTTGAGCCGTTTCTGGATAGCCTCTGGGTCTCCATTGAGAAATTCCCTGCAGAGCTTCCAGGCTTCGGACTGATCCGCACGGGACCTGTCCTGAAACCATTCCATGATTTCGGAGGCAAACAGATCATGAATCTCGGCATTGGGTATTTTCAGCTGATATACTTTTGCGGTAACACGTTTTACCCACGTGAGATATCCGGTTGTAAAAAGCACGCTCCAGAGATTGTCGATGCTGTTATCCAGATCCCGATAGGTCAGTTCCGGTTTGATTTCCTTTTCAATCGTACCTCCGGCCATCAGCTGCTCTATTTCATCCTTTGTGTTCCGGTCCGCTTTATCTATAAAACGCCGGACCATATCGTTTCCGCTGGTATTAGCCCAGTAGTTTTCCGGTATGGCATTCCTGTTTTTACGGAGAGCCTGCGTGTATTTGATCACATCCCAGGGACAATAGATGGAGGCGTCGCCAAAACGATATCCATTGTACCAGTTTTTCATGATCTCCATGGCGTCCTCCTGCCCGTAGCAGGTCAGCAGATCCAGCACCTCATCTTCTGTAAAGCCGAAGGCACTGCTGAAATATTCATCCGTAACCGACATCGTGTTGAGATTGTTGAGTCCGGTGAAAATGCTTTCTCTTGTGATGCGCAGGCAGCCGGTGATCACGGAAAAATAAAGAGCGGGATTGGTTTTCAGAGCGTTGCTGAACAGATTCCTGATGAGGGATATCATCGCTTCATAGTGGCCGTTGTGAAATGCCTTATCGAGAGGAACGTCATATTCATCGATCAGCAGGATCACTTTTTTCTGATAGTGCTTTGAGAGAAGTACGGATAAAACCCGGAGACTGTCAATCAGAATCTCTCTGTCCATGGTAAATTTTCCGTCTCTGACCTGTATGAGAGCTTTGTACAGCTCCTTCTCATCCTTTTCCAGTGCAGGGCTTTCCAGGAGGAAGGAAAATCGAAGCGCTTCACTGCCGATGACTCTGCGCAGCGCGGCGAAAGCTTCCTGGAAATTTCGTCCTTCCACGCTTTTCAGGGTAAGGGAGATTACCGGAAACTGTCCCATATATTTTTCGCAAAGTTCCTTCTTCTGTGAGATTTTCAGACCGTCAAACAGGGTTCTGTCAGTGCCGATTTCGAAAAAAGCTTTCAGCATGTCCATGGTGAGCGTTTTTCCAAAACGCCGGGGCCGGGTGAATAAATTCACTTCGCCCCATTCCTCCAGAAGCTCGGCAATGAACAGAGATTTATCTACGTAGTAAAATCCCTGAGTCCTTATCTTTTCAAATCCGTCTACGCCGACAGGCAGTTTTTTGATCATAGCAATCCCTTTCTTTTCTGAACCGCCATTCATATACGTGTATGAAATCAGCTTACCATAAAGAGTTTTTTCCGTCAACGCATCGGAACGGAACATTACAATCACAAAATAAAAGAATTGCATTTTTCAGAGGAACGTGGCACACTGTAAGGAGAAAATATGCTGCATGACGGAAATTCATTGATGGAGAAGGCAGGTGAAGGAGATGCGGACCATCAGTATCGGAAATCAGGATTTTGCCGACATTCGGGAGAATCATTATTTTTATATTGATAAGACAGGACTGATCCGGCAATGGTGGGAAAGCGGCGATACGGTGACCCTCATTACCCGTCCCAGACGTTTTGGAAAAACACTGAATATAAGCATGCTGGAATACTTTTTTTCCGCTGACAGCGGCGCACGGGCGGAGCTGTTTGAGGGCCTGGAGATCTGGCAGGAGGAAAAATACCGGAAGCTGCAGGGAACCTGCCCTGTGCTGGCTCTCAGCTTTGCCAGTGTGAAGGACGCTGACTTTATGACCGTGCGGGGAAAGATTTGTCAGCTGCTGACGAATCTGTACTCTCAGCACCGGTATCTTCTGGAAGGAAACCTTCTTGACGAGCAGGAGAAACAGTTTTTCAGAAGCGTCGGCAGAGATATGGATACCGTGACGGCTACCATGTCCCTGTACCAGCTGTCTCTGTTTATGGAACGCTTTTATGGGAAAAAGGTGCTGATTTTCCTGGATGAATACGATACCCCCATGCAGGAGGCTTATATTCATGGCTTCTGGGAAGAACTGTCCGTTTTTATGCGGAGTCTTTTTAACGGGACCTTTAAGACCAATCCCGGTCTGGATCGGGCGCTGCTTACGGGAATTACGCGTGTGGGGCGTGAGTCCATCTTTTCCGATTTGAATAACCTGGAGGTGGTGACAGCCACCTCAGAAAAATATGCGGATTGTTTTGGATTTACCCGGGCGGAGGTCGCTCAGGCTCTTGCGGAATTTCATCTGGAGGATACCGGGGAACGGGTGAAGGACTGGTATGACGGATTTCGTTTCGGCAAAGGTCATGTGATTTACAATCCCTGGTCTATCGTTAATTATCTGGATAAGAGGAAACTGCAGCCTTACTGGGCAAATACCAGCTCCAACGACATGATCGGGGTTCTTCTGAAAGCGGGAAGCAATGAACTGAAGAGAGAGTTTCAGCAGCTTCTGCGGGGAAAAACCATCCGGCAGTCTCTGGATGAGCAGGTGGTGTACCAGCAGCTGAATCAGGCGGAGAGCGCGGTCTGGAGCCTTCTCCTGGCAGGCGGGTACCTGCGGGTGGAATCCTGCGTGATGAACGAGGATACCGGAGAGGCGGAATACGAACTGGCTCTGACTAACAGAGAAGTGACTATCATGATGAGAGGACTGATCCGCGGCTGGTTCTCCGGCTGTCATTCTCAGTACAACGGGTTTGTCCGGGCTCTTCTGGAGGATGATCTGGAAAGCATGAATGCGTATCTGAACAGAGTGGCCCTTTCCACTGTCAGTTACTTTGATTCCGGAAGCAATCCTTCGGAGGAGGCCCCGGAAAGATTTTATCACGGATTCGTTCTGGGGCTTTGTGTGGAGCTGGGGGACCGGTACCGGATCACGTCCAATCGGGAAAGCGGCTTCGGAAGATATGATGTGCTGTTTGAGCCGAAAAGCCCCGGTGAGAGCGGGATGATCATGGAATTTAAGGTGCGAAGTCCCAGGACGGAGGCGTCCCTTGAGGAAACGGTGTCGGAAGCTCTGGCACAGATCAGGAAAAGACGGTATGACGCTGTCCTTCTGGATGGGGGAGTGCCGGAGAATAAAATCCGCAGGTATGGATTTGCCTTTGAGGGCAAACGGGTACTGATCGGGAGGGGCTGAGAAACTTGGGGAGGAGAAATAGATTTTATGAAATTGCTTCATACTTCGGATCTTCACATCGGAAAACGCGTGAATGAGTTTTCCATGCTGGAGGATCAGAAATATATACTGGATAAAATTCTGAATATTGCCCGGGAGGAGCAGGCGGACGGAATCATCCTGGCGGGGGATATCTATGACAAACCTATTCCCCCGGCGGAGGCAGTGCAGGTGTTTGACAGATTTCTCACAGGGCTGGCGGATCTGAAGATTCCCGTGTTTGTCATCAGCGGAAACCATGACTCGGCGGAGCGGCTGTCCTTTGGGGCAAGGCTGATGGACAGCAGGGGCGTGCATGTTTCCTCCGTCTATGAGGGAAATCCTGTGAAGGTTACTCTGAGGGATGACTATGGGGAGGCGGATATTCACCTTCTGCCCTTTCTCCGGCCGTCTTCCGTCCGCCATGCTCTGGACTGTGAGGTGACGGGCTATCAGGAGGCCCTCGGGGAAGCTCTGGCGCATATGGAAATCGATAAAAATAAAAGAAATGTGCTGGTGGCCCATCAGTTTGTGACAGGGGCGAGCCGCTGCGAGTCCGAGGAGATTTCCGTGGGAGGTCTGGACAATGTGGATGCGGCTCTTTTTGACGCTTTTGACTATGTCGCTCTGGGGCATATACACAGTCCTCAGCATGTGGGACGGGAGGCTGTGCGGTACTGCGGAACGCCTTTGAAGTATTCCTTTTCCGAGGCAGGGCAGGAGAAGTCCGTGACGGTGGCGGAGCTGCTGGAGAAGGGACAGGTCAGTATACGGACAGTGCCTCTGACCCCGCTCAGGGATATGCGGAAGATCCGGGGAACCTACATGGAGCTTACGTCATTGTCTTTTTATGAACATACGAATACAGAGGATTACATCCATGCCACTCTCACGGATGAGGAGGATATCGTGGACGGCATGGCCAGACTTCGGGTGATTTATCCGAATCTGATGACCCTGGAGTATGATAACCGCAGGACCAGGGAGCACCGTCAGGTGGAAGGCCCGGAAGAGATGGAGCAGAAGTCGGAACTGGAGCTGTTCCGGGACTTTTATCAGCTTCAGAATAATCAGCCCATGAGCCCGGCGCAGGAGGAATTTGCCGGAAAACTGATACGGAAAATTCAGGATACACTGTAGATATGCAGGAGGAGCAGAAAAGCAATGAAGCCATGCAGATTAGTGATGAGCGCTTTCGGGCCTTACGGAGACAGAACGGAGATTGATTTTGAACGGCTGGGGAGCAGCGGACTGTACCTGATCACGGGAGATACGGGAGCGGGAAAGACCACGATCTTTGACGCCATCACCTTCGCCCTGTACGGCGAGGCCAGCGGCAGCGTAAGAGAGTCCGGAATGTTCCGGAGCAAATATGCCTCTCCCGAGACTCCCACCTACGTGGAGCTTATCTTCTTATACCAGGGTAAACGTTACACAGTGAAGAGAAATCCGGAATATCTGCGGCCGAAGGGCCGGGGAGAAGGAATGACGCTTCAGAAGGGAGACGCGGTCCTTACGTTTCCGGATGAGCGCCAGCCGGTGGCAAAGAGCAGAGATGTGACCAGAGCGGTTACGGAACTGATTGGTCTGGATTATCAGCAGTTCACGCAGATTGCCATGATCGCCCAGGGAGATTTTCAGAAGCTTCTTCTGGCGGGAACCGCGGAGCGCGGGGAGATCTTCCGGCAGATTTTTCACACGGGAATCTATCAGGAAATTCAGAACAGGCTGCGGGATGCGGTGAAGGAGCGGTGGAAGGAATACGACGAACTTCGCAGAAGCATCAGCCAGTATCTCAGCGGTGTGAAATGCGGGGAGAACGCTGCTCTGGAAGGAGAACTGGAGACCCTGAAGCAGGTGAAATTCGAAGGCCGGGCAGAGCGGGGACTGGAGATTCTGGAGCTCCTTCTGGAGGAGGAAAAAAAGCTTCTGGAGGAATTCCGGGGGCAGGAAAAGGAACTGAGAGAGCAGATTGCCGGGGAGGATCGGCTTCTGGAGCGGGCCGGCCAGAGAAAAAGGCTGCTGGAGGATTCACGGAAGAAGCAGGAGGAGCTGGAGGCTGCCATTCCTCATCTGGAGGAATTGAAAAAAAATATGGAGGAAGCCGAAGCCGGAGCAGCGGCCTGTGAGGAGATCAGACTTTCTGTGACGCAGACGGAGGAAAAGCTCAGGCAGTATGAAGAACTTGACAAATATGAGAAGCTGCAGAGGGAGAAAAGCAGCGAAATCGAGGAAAGCAGCCGGGAACGGGGAGACAGGGAAAAACAGACAGTCCTTTTAACAGACCATATTATGGGACAGAAACAGGCCCTTGAAACATTGAAGGACACGGGCGAGGAAAAAGAACGTCTGGATCATCAGAAAAAGGATCTGCAGTCCCGAAAAAAGGATATCAAAAAGCTGCTGGAGGAATTGAAAAAGAACGGAAAAGAACAGACGGAGACGGCGGAGCTTCTGGAAAAGCAGCAGGAGGAGACAGCCTCCGCCCGGGAAAATCTGGAGGAAACGCGGCAGAAGGGTGAGGAGCTTTCGGACAGAGAACTGAAACTGGTGACTCTGGAGAGCAGAAAGAAAGCCTTCAAAACACAGCGCACACAGCTGAAGCAGCTTCAGAAAACTTTCGGGGATTCCCAAAGCGCCCTTGCGGAAGAGGAGGAGCGCCTGAAAGCCCTGCTTCTTCGAAAAGGACAGATTCTGGAGGACGAGGAAGGGAATTCCAGGGATATCCGGAAGCTGCTCTTTGAGACGGAGCGTATAAAGGAAGAATTAAAAATCCGCGGGGAGGAGATGGAGAATCTTCGTCTTCTTCTGGGAAGGCTGAAAAGGAAGGGCAAAGTCTATACGGAAAAGCAGGCCGAGTATGAGACTGCTGTGAGACACTGCGGAGAACTCCGTGAGAAGTATTACGGGCTGGAACGAATGTTTCTGGACGCTCAGGCGGGAATACTGGCGGCAGGACTGGAGGAGGGAAAGCCCTGTCCGGTGTGCGGTTCCATCCATCATCCTGCGCCCAGATCCCTTCCGCTTGAGGTACCGGATCAGGGAACGCTCAATGAGGAAAAGGACGCCCTTGCCGAAGCGGAAGCGCAGATGAGGGAGCTCAGCGAGGCCGCGGCCAAAGTGAGGGAGCAGCTGGTGCGGGAAGGCTTCGAAGCGGGCAGACTGTGCGAAAAACTTCTGGGGATGGAAGGGATTCCGGAGGATTCCCCGGAGGAGCTTTTAGCATATCTGGGAACTGCGGGAAAAGCCCTGCCGGCAAAGCAGAAGGAAAACGCCGGGAAGCTCCGCACTGCGGAATCAGATGGAAAGCGTCTGGAAGAGAATCTGCAGGAACTGAATGAACTGGAGGAGAGAGAGCAGACCATAAGGAAAACGATGGGTTCTCTGGAAGGGAGAAAACAGACAGTCTGCGCCCAGATCCGGTCTGCTCTGGCTGAGAGCGGGGAGATGGCAGGCAGCAGAAGCGGTCCGTCAGAGTATGCAGCAGAATACACGGAGGAAGGAAAAACCTCCAGTGTGACTGCCGGAGAAGCACAGGATACAGCTGCTGAGACGGATATTTTCCGGGAGGAAGCTTCGGAAGAAGAAATGATGGACAGAATTTCCGGGGAGCTTCAGCGGCTTCAGAAGGAAATCCGGGAGATGGAGAAACGGGAAAAAGCATACCGGGAGGACGTTCGTCTGCGGAAGGAATATCTGGAAAAGCAACAGGAGCTTCAGGAGCTGATCGAGAAGCTGAAGGCGGAAATGGAAGACCGGAAGAGCCGCCTGCAGGTTTTAAAAAGCCGGCAGGAGGAACGCAGGGAAAGCCTTTGCGAAACTCTTGCAGACGCGGAGTCTGTGTGGAAAAAGGAGCCTTCCGGTGAGCCGTCTGCGGCGGACGGTTTTACGGAAAATGTCCTGACTGTGGAAAGTCTGCGGACGATATCGTCCGGAGAGGAAGATTTTTCCGAAAACGGTCCGGGGAGAGACGAGGGTGATTCAGGGAAAGACATTCCTCTTCAGGAACTGATGGCGAAGGGAAAAAAGACTCTGGAAGTTCTTGGACAGGAGGAGGAAAAGCTGAATCTGGAGATTGCATCTAATCTGGAAAAGGGCAGGAAAAAGGCAGAGCTGGAGAAGAAAATTCCGGAGAATGAGAAGAAGCTTGCTAAGCTTCGGGAAGAGATTCAGGAGCTTCTGGTAGCGCTGACCAGGCTGCAGGCGGAAAGAGAGCAGACGGATGAGAAAATCCGTCTCTGCCGGGAAAAGATTTCCGGCCGGAAGCGGGAGGATCTGAAACAGGACAAGCTGCTTGCCGAACAGAAAATTGCGGACCTTCTCAAAGCGCAGGAGCAGGCAGAAAAGGTATATCAGAAGGAGAATGAAAAGGTGACCCGGCTGCGTTCGGATGCGGCGGCCCTTGAAAGGCAGGTTCGGGATCTGGGAGAGGCGCTGGATGAGGAAGAAATCCAGGCGCGAAAGAGAAAACTGGAGGAACGTCGGGAAGCTCTTGCTGTGAGACAGCGGGAAGTGCATACAGCCTGTGATGTAAATCAGGATATTTATGAGTCGGTGAAGGACAGACAGGCGGCCATGGTTGCGGCGGAACAGGAGTATGTACAAATCCGGACGCTTTCTGATACCGCAAACGGGACGCTGGGCGGAAAGCGGAAGATCGAGCTGGAGACCTATGTGCAGATGGCCTATTTTGACAGAATTCTCCGCCGGGCCAATCTGCGGCTTCTCACCATGAGCAGCGGTCAGTATGAACTGAAACGTCAGGAAGAGGGCGGCAATAAGAAGGAGAAGGCCGGACTGGAACTGAATGTGATCGATCATTATAACGGCAGTGAGCGCAGCGTGAAAACACTTTCCGGCGGAGAGTCCTTCCAGGCGTCTTTGTCTCTGGCGTTGGGACTCTCGGATGAGGTGCAGTCCAGGGCAGGCGGAATCCGTCTGGACGCCATGTTTGTGGACGAGGGATTCGGATCGCTGGACGATGAAGCGCTGAATCAAGCCATGAAGGCTCTGGGCGGTCTCACGGAGGGAGATCGGATTGTAGGGATCATCTCCCACGTGGCGGAGCTGAAGGAACGGATTGAGAAGAAGATTGTGGTGAATAAGGAGCGGGGCAGGAGCGGCGTTGCCAGTCATGTGCAGGTGGTGTGCTGACTCGGATTGAATGAGGGTTGGCGGCACAATGGTTTGGACTTGCTATGGCGGGGACGTGTGTGGTAAACTGGAGATGTTTGCTGTGAAGTATAAAGCCCGGAGGAACTTTAGAAAAATGGACAGGGAGCGAAACAGGGTGATTGTGGTACGGGGAGGCGGGGATTTGGCCAGCGGGGTCATTCATCGTCTTCATCGGTGCGGATACCGGGTGCTGATTCTGGAGAGTGAAAATCCCAGCGCTGTGCGGAGAATGGTATCCTTCTGCGAGGCTGTATATGACGGGGAAACTCTCGTGGAGGGAGTTTTATGCAGAAAAGCAGATTCCCTGACAGAGTGCGAAGCCATATGGGAGAGGGGAGATATCCCGCTTCTCTGCGATCCTGCGGGGGAGAGTATCCGGAGGATTCGTCCTGCCGCAGTGATAGATGCGATTATGGCGAAGAGAAATCTGGGCACGCAGCGCGGAATGGCGCCTCTTACCATTGCCCTTGGTCCCGGTTTTGAGGCCGGGGAGGATGTGGATTATGTGGTGGAGACTATGCGGGGGCATAATCTGGGCCGAATCATTCAGGAGGGTGCTGCTTTTCCAAATACGGGAATTCCCGGTGTGATCGCCGGTGTGGGTGCGAAAAGAGTGATTCGCGCCACGGCGGACGGCAACATTCATAACTGTGCGGATATCTCCGATCTGGTGGAGGAAGGGGATGTTCTTGCCATGATCGGGGAGACTCTGGTTCTGGCGCCCTTTACAGGCATTTTAAGGGGAATGATACGGGATGGCTATTATGTGAATGAGGGAATGAAAATCGGCGATATGGATCCCCGCGTGGAAGAAACCGAAAACTGCTTTACCATTTCCGACAAAGCCAGATGTATTGCCGGGAGTGTTCTGGAAATACTGGTGGCGGAAGGAGTGCTGCCGGAATGAGGATGAGGCTGGAAGAATGTCAGACGAAGGCTGCCGGAATGAGGATGAGATTGGAAGAATAATCGGATGGGATGTTTCTGGAGTGATCCTGAAAAAGTATCGGAAGGGGTGTTGCCAGGATGAGGTTTTCCGGGAATTATCTGGAATTATTGGAAATTGATCCGGAAGAAACTCCGGTAATCGCTGTTGTGGGAGGCGGAGGAAAGACCAGTCTCATCTTCCGGCTTGCCCGGGAGCTTGCGGTCCGGAAAAAGTCTGTGGCAGTTACTACTACCACCCATATGGCCTTTGAACCGGAGCGGCCTTTTGCCCTGGACGGGCAGGAAGAGCTGGTGAAAAAAAATCTCAGAGAGTATGGATACACGATTGCGGCCGGTTTTCAGAGGGATTCCGGGAAATTGTGCAGTCTTACGGAGGACAGACTCCTCCTGTTAAAGGATTGGTGCGATGTGCTTCTTGTGGAGGCGGATGGTTCCCGCGGGCTTCCCATCAAGGTGCCGGCAGCCTGGGAACCGGTTGTTCCATCCATTACGGGTCTGGTAATAGGTGTGGCGGGACTGGATTGTCTGGGAAAAGCCATCGGAAAGACGGCGCATCGGGCAGAACTTGTGTCAGAGTTCCTGAAAAAAAGTCCGGATGCCCCGGTGACGCCTGAGGATGTGGTGAAGATCGCTGCCTCTGCCGAAGGTCTGAAAAAAGGCGTGGGGAACCGGGCATACAGAGTATATCTGAATAAGGCAGACGTGCTGACAGACTTAAGTCCTGCGCAGGAAATTGCGGAGCGTCTGTTGGAGCAGAAGGTGGCTGCAGTCTGGGGATGCCTCAGGAAATAAAGCGGATGAACCGAAATGACCTGCTGAGAGAAGGTGTCCGTGAGGAATATATGAGGAAATGTACCGGATGAACAAAGGAGGCGTACTGGCCATGCAGGAGGGAGCGGTGGAGATGGATGTCGGGCTGATTATGCTGGCGGCGGGCAGCAGCCGGCGATTCGGCTCCAATAAGCTGCTGTGTCCTGTGGACGGAACTCCCATGTATGGGAGAATCCTGAAACAGCTCGTGACAGTGGCCGTGGAGTTTGCTCTTGATATTACGGTAGTCACCCGCTGGAAGGAAATTGCGGAAGCGGCGGAAAAAGCGGGGGCATGCGTTCTGGACAATCCGTATTATCAGGAGGGAATTTCTTCCTCCGTGAAAATCGGACTCAGGGCAAACCTTCATCACAGTGCCTGCCTGTTCACAGTGGCGGATCAGCCCTGGCTTACCGCGGAAACCATTGGCAGGCTCCTGAGACTTTCTCAGGAATCGAAAAAAGGAATCGCCTGTGTCTGTCATCAGGGCAAAACCGGAAATCCCTGCATTTTTTCAGCCCTGTATTACCCTGAGCTTCTGAAGCTTGACGGGGATGTGGGCGGCAGAAAAGTGCTCATAGCCCACAAGGAAGATGCGGAATTCCTGGAGGTGGAGGATGAAAAAGAGCTTCGGGACGTAGATGTCAGGACGCAGGGATTTTTTGAAAGGGGAGAATTATAATCCTGGATATGTGAAAAGGGGATTATAATCTGGAATATTTGAAAAGAGAGAATTATGATCCAGGATATTTGAAGAGGGAGGATAATAATCCAGAATATTTAAAAAGTGAGAATGATAATTCGACTTATTTAAAAGGCACAATTATGATTCAGCTTATTTAATAATCCGGCTTATTTGAAAAAGAAGAATAATAATCCGGCCTGTCAGTTATAGGGCTGGGCGGCCGCCGGGACAGGATTCCGGGCAGCCGTCGCTTAGCTCCGCAGCCGGAGAATATTTGTAATTACGAGGTGGTCATCAATGAAAGTACATCAGACAGACTTTTCCCACGGAAGCGTTTACAAAAATATTATGGAAGTGGCTTTGCCCATGACCTTTGCGCAGCTTTTAAATCTGCTCTACAATATTGTGGACCGGATGTATATCGGCAGGATTCCGGGAGAAGGCACCGTGGCCCTCACGGGGGTGGGCGTCTGCTTTCCCATTATCACGCTGATCACGGCCTTTACCTATCTGTTCGGAAACGGAGGCGGGCCGCTGTGCGCCATGGAGCGGGGAAGAGGAAATGAGGAGGAAGCGGAGAGGCTTATGGGAAATACTTTCTCCATGCTGGTTCTCACGGGAATCATCCTGATGGCTGTGGGCTATCTGTTTCACCGCCCTATTCTCTATGCCTTCGGAGCCAGCGATACCACATTTCCCTATGCGGGAGCCTACATAAAAGTGTACCTTCTGGGAACCCTGTTTGTGATGATTTCACTGGGTCTGAATCCCTTTATCAACAGCCAGGGCTTCGGAAATATCGGGATGTTCACCGTTCTTATCGGAGCGGTGATGAATATCGTTCTGGATCCCCTGTTTATTTTTGTATTTCACATGGGGGTGAAGGGCGCCGCCCTTGCCACTATTATTTCCCAGGGATGCTCCGCTCTGTGGGTGCTTCGCTTTCTCACAGGGCCGAAGGCGGTGCTTCATTTAAAGGGCTATTCTCTTCGCATCCAGTGGAAACGGGTTCTTCGGATCATGTCCCTGGGCGTGTCGGGATTTATCATGGCCTTTACCAACAGCCTGGTTCAGGTGGTCTGCAACGCCACGCTGCAGGTTTACGGCGGAGACCTTTATGTGGGAATTATGACGGTACTGAACTCCGTGAGGGAGATCTTTACCATGCCGGTGCACGGACTTACCAGCGGCGCGTCCCCCGTTATGAGCTATAATTACGGGGAAAAGGCCTACGGCCGGGTGAAACAGGCGATCGGCTTCATCACTTTGGTGGGTGTGGTCTATACGCTGGCTGCCTGGGGGCTTTTAAAGCTGATTCCGGACTTTTTTATCCGGCTGTTCAACAATGAGCCTCAGCTGGTGGAGAAAGGCAGAGAAGCCCTGCATATTTACTTTTTCGGATTTATCTTCATGGCCCTGCAGTTTACCGGGCAAAACGTGTTCGTGGCCCTTGGAAAGGCGAAAAAGGCTACCTTTTTCTCACTTTTCAGGAAGGCCATCATCGTGACGCCGCTTACCATCCTTCTCCCCATGGTGGGAGGTCTGGGAGTGGACGGCGTTTTCTGGGCGGAGCCCATTTCCAATCTTGTGGGAGGGTGCGCCTGCTTTTTCACCATGCTGATTACGGTCCTTCCGGAGCTGAAGGAGGACAAAAAAGGGTAAATGCAGCTTTAAGGTGAACGGAAATATTCTGTAGAAACCACAAATTCAGCAATTCAGCAGAGGACAAACAACAGAGAGGAGATTTTTATGGCAGTATTTCAGGCATTTCGCGCATTGCGGCCGGTGAAGGAGAAAGCCTGCGCTGTGGCGGCCCTTCCCTACGATGTGGTAAGCAGAGAGGAAGCCAGGGTGATCGGAGAAAAGAATCCGGATTCCTTTCTTCATGTAGACCGGGCGGAGATGGATCTGGAACCGGAGATCGATCTGTATGATCCGAGAGTTTACGAGAAGGCGGCGGAGAATCTCAGAAACATGGAAAAAAAGGGGATAATGGTTCAGGACGAAAAGCCCTGCTATTATCTCTATGAACTCACCAGGAGAGGCAGAACACAGACGGGATTCGTTGGCTGCAGTGCCATCGACGATTACCTGAACGGAGTGGTGAAAAAGCATGAGCTTACCCGGGAGGATAAGGAGCTGGACCGGATTCATCACGTGGATACCTGTGACGCAAATACAGGACCTATTTATCTCACCTGCAGATTTTCGCAGGAGCTTCTGGATTTCATGGAAAACTGGAAGGAGAGCCGGAAGCCGGTATATGATTTTACAGCGGACGACGGAGTGATCCACCGCGTCTGGGTGGTGGAGGAGGATGAAAAAATCCGGAGCATCCGCGAAGAGTTTGAAAAAATTTCCTCCATCTACATAGCTGACGGCCACCACCGGGCAGCCTCCGCGGTGAAGGTGGGGCTGAAACGGCGGGAGGAGCATCCGGGCTATACGGGCAAAGAGGAATTTAACTATTTTATGTCCGTGATTTTTCCCTGGGACCAGCTGACCCTTCTTCCCTATCACCGGGTGGTGAAGGATCTGAACGGACTGTCCGAAAAAGCATTCGTGGGGAGCATGAAGTTCTATTTTGAACTGATGGCCATGCCCGGATTTCCCTGCAGGCCGGTGATGAAGCATTCCATGGGGATGTATGTGGGGGGAGAGTGGTACCATCTGAAGGCCTGGCCGGATGTGTACGAAAATAAAGATTCCGTGGCCAGCCTGGATGTGTCCATTCTTCAGGACAGAGTTTTGGGTCCGGTGCTTGGAATCAAAGATCCCCGGACGGATCAGAGGATCCGGTTCCTGGGAGGAAATGTGAAGCTTACAGACCTTGCGGCTGCGGCGGATGAGACAGGGGGCGTGGCGTTTGCCATGTATCCCACTTCTGTGGGCGAATTAATGGATATTGCGGATGAGGGAAAGCTTATGCCTCCCAAGTCCACCTGGTTTGAGCCGAAGCTGAGGAGCGGTCTGTTTATTCATAAACTGTCTTAATTACGGCAAACATCAGATAAATGTTCCGTTTGCTGTTCCATATGGGGGATGTGCACGAATTTGCCCTGTGACCAGAATGCAGGTCATGAGCAGCCTCCTGCAGTAATCCCTGCGGGGATGCGCATGAATTTGCAGCGGGAATATCGGTGCAGTGTGAGTGTATTGGTTTTGTCATGAGAAAGGAATTCACGGTTATGAGCGGCGAGGAGCGGAGAAGGGAGATCATCAGGTATATTTCAGAGAGCGGGAAGCCTGTTTCCGGGGGAACGCTGGCGGAGCATTTTCAGGTGAGCCGTCAGGTGATCGTGCAGGATATTGCCCTGATCAGGGCGGAGGGACAGGAGATCCTCGCTACCAACCGGGGATATCTCTGCGGCGGCTGCCGGGCGTCCAGAGTCTATTATGTGCTTCACGACGGCAGCAGAATCGAGGAGGAGCTGAATCTGATCGTGGACAATGGCGGCTGTGTGCAGGATGTCTTTGTGAAGCATAAGGTTTACGGAGAGCTTCGCGCTGAGCTGGGAGTGGATTCCAGAAAGAAAGTGAAGGCTTTCCTCCGGGATATGGAAAGCGGAAAATCCGCGCCCTTGAATATCATCACTTCCGGCTATCATTATCATACGGTGACGGGAGAGTCGGAGGAGGTTCTGGACGAGATCGGGAAGGAACTGCGGGAGCGGGGCTTTCTGGTGACGGAAAGTCAGGAATAGAATGAGAAGTTGGAGGAAGGGCGGACAGATGCCTGAATCTGAGAAACGGAATCTGAGAAATGGAATCTGAGAAATGGAATTCGGGAAGTTAAAACGACTGGGAATAAAAGAGCATAAAAAAATAAAGAGAAGTAAAAAGAAATAAAAAGAAGTAAAAAGAAATAAAAAGAAGTTAAAAGAAGTAAAAAGGAACAAAAGGGGGTTTTGGCATATGGGTTTGATAAAGGCGATCACAGGTTCCGCGTCAGGCGTGATGGGGGATCAGTGGAAGGAATATTTTTACTGTGAGGCGATTCCGGCGGATATTCTGGTCATCCGGGGAAGAAAGAGGGTTTCCGGAAGGTCTTCCAACAGGCACGGAGAGGACAATATTATCAGCAACGGCTCCGTTATTGCCATAAACGAGGGTCAGTGCATGCTGATCACGGAACAGGGAAGAGTTGTGGATGTGTGTGATCAGCCCGGAGAGTATATTTATGACATTTCTTCTGAGCCCTCTTTGTTCTGCGGGGATATGGACGAGGGAATCGCCGGAATTTTTGACAATATCCGAAAGCGGTTTACCTTCGGCGGGGATACGGCGAAGGATCAGCGGGTTTATTACGTAAACACCAGGGAACTGGTGGGGAATAAATATGGGACTCCGGGGCCGGTGCCCTTCCGGGTGGTGGACCAGAATATCGGACTGGATATCGATATTTCCGTGCGGTGCTTCGGAGAGTACAGCTATCGTATCGTGAACCCGCTGCTGTTTTATATGAATGTGTGCGGAAATGTGCGGGAGGAGTTTACCAGAGAGGAGCTTGACGGTCAGCTGAAAAGCGAGCTGATGACTGCTCTTCAGCCTGCCTTTGCCCGGATCTCCCAGATGGGTATCCGTTACAGCGCTCTTCCGGGACATACCACTGAGTTGGCGGATATCCTGAATCAGGTGCTTTCTGAGAAGTGGGAGAAACTCAGGGGAATCCGGATTGTGTCTCTTGGGGTGTCCAGTGTAAAGGCCTCCGAGGAGGATGAGGCTATGCTGAAGGAGCTTCAGCGCAATGCCGCGTTCCGGAATCCTACCATGGCGGCGGCGCATATGGTGGGGGCTCAGGCTTCCGCTATGCAGGCAGCGGCGTCTAATCCCAACGGAGCAGCCATGGCGTTTACGGGTATGGGGATGGCTGCGGGAGCCGGCGGCGTGAATGTACAGAATCTGTTTGCCATGGGCGGACAGATGCAGCCGGGGATGCCGCAGGCGGGAATGCAGCAGAATGCGTCTTCGGGTGCGATGCAGCTGGGGATGTCACAGCCGGGGATGCAGCAGAATGCGTTTTCAGGTGCGGTGCAGTCGGGGATGCCTCAGGCAGGGATGCAGCAGAATGTTTCTTCGGGTGCGGTGCAGTTGGGGATGTCTCAGTCGGGGATGCAGCAGAATGTTTCTTCGGCAGCAGGTACGGCGGCTGGCGGTTCTCAGTGGACCTGTGCCTGCGGAACGGTGAACAGAGGGAAATTCTGCAGTGAGTGCGGAAGCCCCAGACCTGCGGCGGAATGGCGGTGCAGCTGCGGAACAGTGAATAAGGGGAAGTTCTGCAGCGAATGCGGCAGACCGAGACCGTGAAAATACGAAAGAGGACGAAGCATAGTGTATTGAAGACAGGATCTTTCTTATTTTCGCGATATGCAGGGAAATATCAGAGGAGTTTTACATGGCGGTTTTGAATTACAAATGTCCCAATTGTTCTGCGGGGCTGACCTTTGACGGAAAAACACAGAAGATGGTCTGTGAATTCTGCGGGAGCTCCTTCTCCGTGGAGGAAGTGGAGAAATTCGCGCCGCAGGAGGCTCAGGAGGAATCGGAGACCTCCAGTTGGGAGGATTTTCAGCCTGAGGAATGGGGAAAGAGCGACAGACCCGGAATAAGGGTGTGGAACTGTCCCTCCTGCGGCGCGGAAATCATCGGGGAGGAGACGGAGGGCGCGCGGAAGTGTCCCTACTGTGACAATCCCATGGTGATGCCGGAGCAGTTTTCCGGAATGTACCGTCCGGACTATATCATTCCCTTTAAGAAGACGAAAAAGGAAGCTGTGGCAGCTTTGAAAAAGCATTATCTGGGCAAACCGCTCCTGCCGAAGGTGTTTAAGGACCAGCATCATCTGGAGGAGGTTCAGGCGGTATATGTTCCCTTCTGGCTCTTTGACCTGGAGGCGGCCGGGCGGTTCCGCTATGAGGGAATCAACACCCGGGTGTATACCAGAGGAGAATATCAATACACAGACACCAGCTTTTTCAACATCCTCCGGAGCGGAAGGATGGCTTTTTCGAAGATTCCCGTGGATGGCTCAAAAAAGATCGACGATACCATGATGGAGGCCATTGAGCCTTATGATTATGGGGAACTGGAGCCTTTTCAGGCGACATATCTGTCCGGGTATCTGGCCAATAAGTACGACGTGGAGCCGGATGAGCTGACCGGGAGGGTCCATGAGCGGATTGAGCAGAGCATGGTTCATTCCATGCGAAAGACGGTGTTCGGCTACCAGGAGGTGGTGCCTGTCAACCGGCAGGTACGAATTTCCCGAAAGGGTCATGTGAGCTACTGTCTGCTTCCGGTTTGGTTTCTGAACACCAGGTGGAAGGGAAAAACGTATTCCTTTGCCATGAACGGACAGACGGGAAAGCTGATCGGAGATCTTCCTGTGGGAAAAGAGCTTATGGTTCAGTACTGGCTGCGGTGGCATATCCCGCTGACCCTTGCGGGGACGGCAGGTCTGGCCGCATTGCGGCTTCTGGGGGTGATCTGATGGGAAGAAGAGAAGATTTGCGGGCATCGCGGGAAGCGCAGCCGGTTCTCTCTGGAGCTTTTCAGAAGATTCTTCTGATCATCTGCATCTGCTTTGCGGTTCTGTGTTCTCCGGCGGTACTCTGGGCGGCGCCCTCTGAAGGAGCGGGGGTATATGACTATTACGGCCTTCTGGATTCGAGGGAAGAGGAGGAACTGGATGAAATTCTCCGGGAGCTTCGTGAAGAGTACCAGTTTGACGGCGCTGTTCTGATCACGGACGACGTGTGGGAGGACGACAGACATTACGCGGCCGAATTTATGCAGGAGCATGAAATCGGCTATGGCCGGGAGAAAAACGGAATGTGCCTGTTCCATCAGCCGGACAGCCGGAGCATCACAGTGGTGTTCCGGGGAATGGCGCAGGAGACCTTCGACCAGGAGGTACAGGACGTCATTCTGGACGATTGTATAGAATATCTGCGGGAGGACGATTTTTACCAGGCTTACAGAGAAGTTCTCGATGACCTGGAAAAGGGACTGAAAAGGTTCTCAAAGGGAAAAAGTATCCGCCCCATGGATCTGGGAGGGCCGGGTATGGGACTGTTCCTTCTGTACAGTCTGGCGGGTTCTTTTCTGGTGATGGCGATTCCCACTTTCGGCATTGTGTGGTTTCAGAAGTCCAGGATGCATACGCTGGTTCCTCAGCCGAATGCGGACTTTTACGCTCCGGAGGACGGAGTGGAGCTGGATCGGGAGAGGGATCTCTATGTGAGGACGGCGACCACCAGGACCAGAATTCCCAAGCAGTCTTCCGGCGGCGGAAACGGCGGCGGAGGCGGAAACTTCAAGGCCGGCGGAGAAAGCTTTTCCGGATCGAGCCGGAAGTATTGAGCCGGCGGATGAGTTTGGCCGACCGTACGCCGGGCGGATTTTTGCCGGAGCGGAGGTATTGAGCTGGAGAATGCGTTTGACCGGCCGGATGCCGGATGGATTTCTGCCGGGTTGGAGGTATGAGATGCCGGATGAGTTTGGCCGACCGTACGCCGGGCGATTTCTGTCGGGGCGGAACTGCTGAGACAGCGGACGGAGACGGACTTATGGAGCGGAAGGCACAGGGGTTTATTTTCATATAAAGAGGGAGTTTTACAATGATGAAGGTACAGGAACTGAGAGATAAGCTGAAAACGGCGGAGCGGGACACTCTGGAGAAAATGGTCGTGGAGATGTATAAAAAATTTCCAAAGGCAAAAAAGGAAGAGGAAATCGATCTGCTGATTGCTGATCTTCTCGCCGGGATCGGAGAGAAGAGGGAGAAGAAGCCCAGGGAGGACAGGGACTTTGCCGGTCTGAAGGATGAGATACTGGAATTCATTGAAAATGCCTATGCGGGAAATTACTTTGCCCCTAACCGTGTGATCCCCAAACATCTCCGTTCCAAATGGCGGTTCCAGGTCAAACAGTATGTGAAGGAGCTGGAGAAAATCTCCATGGAGGACGAGCATTATAAGGAATCCGGGGAACTGCTGACGAAGCTTTATAAAATGCTGTGTACAGCCTGCGGATATTATTTGTTCTCCTCGGATGATCCCTTCCGGTCGGTGGGAATCGGCCAGGAGGAGTTTTTCCGGAAGGTTCTGACCAGGAATTTCGGGACAGGGTATTCTGAGGAGACGATCAAAGAGATGCTCCTTCTTGCAGGAACTGTGAATCTGGACAGAAATACGATTTATCCGGAACTGGAGGCCTGTTTTATCTCTTTCCTGAAAACAAGCGATGTAAAGTATGCTGCGATGAAGCTGGCAAAAGATGTGGTTCAGGAAAAGGAAGAGCAGCTCGGCACAATGAAGGAATATGACAGCCGGAGATACGGCGTAACGGAGGCCATTCGTGAGATGTGTGAGATCAATCTGGCGATTGGCATTGTGCTGGGGGAACCGGAGAAGGAGATCACTTATTTTTTTAAACATTTCGGCGGACGGGGATATGAGAAGGAAGTCGCTTTTTATGTGGCTCTGAAAGTAGTGGATATTTACGGCGATGACGATCTCTGGCGCAGGGTTTATGAGAAGGGGCTGCGGATGAAGATCAGTCCGAGGGAGGAACTGAGAGAGAAATATGAGAAGCTGAAGGAGGAGCGCGGAGAAGCGTAGGAAGGCCGGAAGCTTCGTGTATAAAATGACCGTAATAGTTCGAAATATGTCTTTTTAATCTAAAAAGTGTCGCTAAACTACCTGTTTAGCGACACTTTTTTTACCCTTTTCAAGGACATTTGTAATAATAACACCGTGTATTCCCCTTGTCAAGACAGCATTTCTGGTATTTTCTGCCGTAAAATCCACAGTTTTTAGTCGAATTTGATAAAAAGCATAAAAAAACTGGGTGAAGATCTCTGCTTTTTTCGGCCATAAGTGGTCAGATAAGTGGTCAGAAGCTGAGGCCGGAAACCTGCATAAATACTGGGCTTGAGCAGTTTAAAGACAGCAGGAAACAGCATTTTTAAGTGGTCATACAGACAGTGAACATATCGGAAAAACAGTGAAATTCATGGGTTTGAAAGGGGTGTCGCTAAACAGGTAGATTAGCGACAGCAAATAATTTATCCGGTCATTTTTGGAACGTTTCCGCACATAATCTGTGCGGAAAGAAAATGTATTGTGATAAGTTAAAAAATATAATAGCAGGACGCAAAAAACCGGATTTGAACAGCTCAGGAACAGGAAAGGATACAGCGAAGGAAATGAATGAAAAACAGGGCTACTGCATTACTACGAAATGTTTTCGCCTGCGCTGTAGCCATCCGGAATGGCTTGCCTCGACTCAGGACTTCTACAACCGGATCGAGAAATTCTACTATGACCTTTATCTGAATCATGAGGAGCTGTGGGAAAAGAACAGCCAGGAATCGCTGCGATTCCTGGAAATGCTCAGTCTTCCGGGAAAAGAAAAAAGAGTTCCGGAGAGGGCTCTTCCCTGGGAGGATGTTCCGACTTATTTCCGAAGAGCAGCAGCAAATGCGGGAATTGCAGCGGCGAAAAGTCATTTGTCCAGAGGGAAGAATTCTTACGTCACACAGGCTGTGAAGCTGAATTCTTCCGTAGTGTATTACAGCCGGATGTACAGAGACTTTTCCTCCCGGGAAATTACTCTGAAGGTCTGGGACGGACAGTTCTGGAAATGGATGCGGTGCAGACTGTATGGAGAGGAACTTCCTGCGAACGGGCAGCCGATGTCACCCTCTGTGACGGCGGAAGGCGAGTTTTTCATGCTTCATGTTCCTGTGAAGGAACCTGTGCCTGATGCATCCTCCGTGAAAGAACGGATGAAAGCCGGGAAAAATATCTGTGCTTTGCAGTTCACCAATGGCGATGCCTTTGCGGTGGCAAGCATCTGCGATAAAGACGGTCAGGAGAGGGCGGTACGATTTTTCGGCGGCGGCCGGGAATATGCCCACCATTGCAGGAGAATTCTGGAGAAGATTGAAAAGTCCAGAGAATCTCTGGGGGATTCCCCTCAGGGTCAGGTGAACCGGAAATACTGGAACCATCTGAAAAATCTCACCGATTATCATGCCCACCGTGTAAGCAGAGAAATTATCCGGTTTTGCGAGGAATATCAAGCCGGGGTGATCGCACTGCCCAGGTATAACGAAGAGTATTCCAGAAGAGTAATGATTGGAGCCGGAAACTGGAGTCCTCTGCATTTGAGCACCAGGATCCGGAACTTTCTTCAGTATAAGGGCTGGAAGGCCGGAATCATTGTCATCGAGGTTCATGCGGCTGGGACAGGTTCTGTGTGCGCCAGATGCGGCGGAAAGATCATTCGGGAAGATGAAGAGGCGAAGGAGTTTTTCTGTGAGGCTGGACATCGGGGAAACAAATATCTGAATGCCGCCAGGAACTTGGCGGTGAAGTGCCGGGGGCAGTTTGAAAAATAGAAATAAATCAATAAGCAGAAATTAAAATTTTGCATACTGGTAAGTTTTGCAGGGTTTTAATTCCGGTTCAGCCGGATTGATAGAATACGGAAACGTATGAAAAGCGAAAGCGGAAAACAGGAACTGCCATGGGCGGTTCCTGTCGGGTTGAATACCGCCTGTCGAGTCTTTTTGCGGAGGAGGAGTTCTGATGGAAGAGAGTCGGCGAAGAGAACCTGCGTGGTGGAAAATGGATGAATGCGGGGGAGGGTATTTGAAGTTATATGGGTGACTTTAGGGGCTGTTGGAGGTTATTACTGATCCTGCTAACGGCGATTTGTGGAGGGATTTCTACGGTTGCTTAGTGGTGGAGGTAAGAAAAGTTCGCGTTTTGAAGAGACCGCATATTACTTGGATTTTTCTATTGTTCAGCGGGACAATGGATAATTTCTCAAAAGAGAGAATGACTGAAATAGGGATGCTTAAAGTCAAAAATGTCAAATTTTAATCTCAGGAATATTTGGCGAAAATGATCAGTTGGTTTTTAAACTTGAGATTGTGCTTTGATGGTCTGACTTGAGAATTAAGATAAGCCGGAATAATAAAAAATGTAAATCATAATGTATGTGGTAAAAAAGAACTTAATGGTTTATATGTTGTGAATAATTAGATTTAATAAAGAAAGCAGTGCGGAGACAGTTAATTCAGGTGTTGCTTGTCTCTGCTTATAATTTGTAGAAATGGTTTTGTTAAAGAAAAAGAGTGCGAAGCATTGAAAATATTGGAACATGAAACCAGGGAATAACTTTTCATAATGGTAAAGCTTGGTTAGCTTTTTTAATTGTAACGAAGTAGATATATTGATTATTGAACAGCAAGAGCAATGTAAAAGAAGATGTCTGGCATGAAGCATGAGCAGGTGAAACTTGGAGTATATGAGATATGGGGTGGCGCTGTAATATTAAGCACTAAATCAGACGTTAGCAAAGATACATATAGGAAAGAAATGTCCATGTTAGGCAATGCCACACCGACGGTTTGGAGCTGTCAGATTAAATTAATTTCTTAGGCTGGATGAGAAAGGACGCCCATAAAGTTGTATTTGACAAGCGATGCGGAGAAAGGCAGGCTCGGAGTGTTGCTGGTCTCCGCTGTTTTTCATTCTGGAAGAATTTTGTTACCGAGAAAGTGGTGGGCCTTGAAAGATGAAAAAAAAAAGGGAAACTATTATATATTGCTGTGATTGGTGGTGGAGCAATATTAGGCACAAAAATAACGCGGTTACAAAGAGATACATATTGGAAAGAAATGCCCATGTTGGGCAATGTCACACCGGCAGCGTAGAGCTGTCGGATTAAATAGATTTCTTAGGCTGGATGAGAAGGACACCCATAAAGTTGTATTTAACAAGCGATGCGGAGAAAGGCAGGCTCGGAGCATTGCTAGTCTCCGCTGTTTTACGTTTAGGAAGAATTTTGATATTGCAGGGAGTGCAGGGCCTTGAAAGATAAAACAATAGAAAAATCATTAAAAATTGCGACGATGGGTGGTGAAGCAATATTAGGCACAAAATTAAAGCGGCTATAAAGAGATACATATTGGAAAGAAATACCCATGTTAGGTAAGGCCACACCGGCAGTTTAGAGTTGTCGGATTAAATAGATTTCTTAGGCTGGATGAGAAGGACCGCCCATAAAGTTGTATTTTACAAGCGATGCGGAGAAAGGCAGGCTCGGAGCGTTGCTAGTTTCCGCTATTTTTACATAATTAACAGTTTTTGTATGCAAATTGTGAGAAAGAAAAGGAGTACTTTATGAAAGTAGTTATTCTTGCAGGTGGTTTTGGCACTCGTATATCTGAGGAATCTGCATTTAAACCAAAACCTATGCTCGAGATTGGGGAAATGCCAATTCTATGGCATATAATGAAAAACTATTCTTATTATGGCTTTAATGAATTTATAATTTGCGCGGGATACAAGCAGCATGTGATTAAAGAGTGGTTTGCGGATTACTTTCTTCATACTTCAGATATTACCTTTGACTATACGAATGGCAATAATGAAGTGATTGTACACAATAAGCACGTTGAGTCTTGGAAAGTTACAATTGTTGATACAGGATTGAATACACAGACCGGAGGCCGTGTAAAGCGCATTAAGGATTACATAGGTAATGAAGAATTTATGCTTACATATGGCGATGCAGTAGGAGACATTAATATTCAGGAGCTTGTCCACTTTCATAAAACGCATGGAAAGATTGGCACAATGTCTATGTATAATTTTGGTCAGAACAAGGGTGTAGTCGAAGTTGGGGAAAATGGTGTAATTGACGCTTTCCGTGAAAAATCTGACACAGATGGTGACCTCATAAATATTGGCTTTATGGTGTTTGAGCCACAGCTATTTGACTATATTGACGCTGATTCAACTGTTTTTGAAAAGGGTCCGTTGGCTTCTCTTGTGGATAAGCATGAGCTTGTAGGATATATCCATAAAGGTTACTGGCAGTGCATGGATACTTTGAGGGAAAAGCAGCAGTTGGAAAAGCTATGGGATGATGGGCATGCACCATGGAAAACATGGGAGGATTAAAGTGCATAATTTTGATTTAAATTTTTACTGCGGTAAAAGAGTGCTTCTGACTGGTCACACCGGATTCAAGGGATCTTGGATGTCAGTTATGCTCGTAAATGTCGGGGCAAAAGTTATAGGTTATTCCTCCTGCATGAAAACCGAGATGAGTCTGTTTGACCTTTGTGGAGTGAAGAATCAGATTACTCATATCAAAGGTGATGTCAGAGATCTGGATCATCTGCTTGAAGTGTTCCGAACTTATCAGCCTGAAATTGTTATTCACATGGCTGCACAGCCTATTGTCCGCGATAGCTACAAAGATCCAGTTGGTACATATAGCACCAATGTCATGGGAACGGTAAATATCTGTGAAGCCGTCCGTCAGACACCGTCTGTTCGCTCTTTTCTGAATGTAACTACGGACAAGGTCTATAAAAACAAAGAGTGGGAATGGGGTTACAGAGAAAATGAGCCTCTTGATGGCTTTGACCCATATTCAAATTCAAAATCCTGTTCTGAGCTTGTAACTCATAGTTATATAAACAGTTTCTTTACAAATAGGGATATTGCCGTATCGACTGTCCGTGCCGGAAACGTTATCGGCGGCGGAGATTTTGCTCATGACCGCATAATTCCAGACTGCATACGCGCAGCAATAAGTCATGAAAATATCATAGTTCGCAATCCTTACTCGACACGTCCTTATCAGCATGTTCTTGAACCGATATATGCATACCTGATGATTGCGGCCAGGCAATATGAGGACAAGCGTTTTGCCGGTTATTACAATGTGGGACCTGATGATCAGGACTGTTTTCAGACGGGCGCTTTGGTGGATTTGTTTGTAAAGCATTGGGGAGATGGGCTCAAGTGGGTAAATCAATATGACGGCGGGCCGCATGAGGCCAATTTCCTGAAGCTTGACTGCTCGAAGCTGAAAAATACATTTGGCTGGAGACCTCGCTGGAATCTTGAAACAGCTATCGAAAAGGTTGTCGAGTGGAGCAAAGTTTGGTCGGCGAACGGCAACATAAGGTCTTGCATGGTCAACGAAATCAACGAATTCTTAAGGGTGGAAAATTAAGATGAAAAATGTGATTGTAACAGGGGCAAACGGATTTATTGGCAGGATGCTTGTAAAGTCACTATCAGAAAAAGGATATCATGTAGTTGCGTTGGACATTCGTTTTGATGACGACTTGAAAAATAATCCCCATATAGCCTGTGTCAATGTGCTTAATAAAGAACCATCAGAGCTTGAAAAAGATATTCCCAAGATAGATTACTTTTGTTTCTTTCATTTGGCATGGGCGGGAACGTCTGGCCCGTCGAGAGCAGATTATGTTTTGCAACTTAACAACGTGAGGTTGACTTGTGATTATATTCAGCTTTGTAAGGGCATCGGATGCAACAGGGTAGTATATGCATCTAGCATTAATGAGATGGAAACTTATGAATACCTTCAATCCGATGATATTGAACCATCAGGCGGATATATTTATGGAACCGGCAAGCTTGCGGCACATTTGATGGGTGAAACGGTTGCCAAAATGAATGACATCGAATTTATCCCTGTGATCATTACGAACATTTACGGTGTTGGCGAGAAGTCGGCACGCATGATATATACATCGATCAATAAATTGATACATAAAGAGCACTGCTCATTCACAGCCGGATATCAGATGTATGATTTTATCTATCTGACAGATGCCATAAATTCCATCATTGCAGTTGCGGAGAAAGGCAAAGCTTTCAATCGCTACTACATAGGAAGCGGAGAGCCAAAACCACTGAGAGAATTTTTACTTGAAATGCGAGACATCGTAGACCCGGAATCTGAGCTTGGATTAGGTGATATTCCGTTTAAAGGGGTTGATATTTCGTATGACCAATTTGATTTGAAGAAAGTTCAGAGAGATACAGGTTATATCAATCATGTGTCGTTTTCTGAAGGTATAAGAATGACGGCAGAGTACATCAGGAGTGAAAAAAATGGTACAGAAATTTGAATTTCAGGAAATGGACTTGAAAGGTGCATATATAATCAAGCCCTTTTATGCGACGGATGAACGAGGCAGGCTTATTAAAGATTACAATGTTAATGTCTTTAAAAATGCCGGAATCGACTATGAATTAAAAGAAACCTTCTATACTGAATCAAAGCGAGGCGTAATCCGTGCCATACATTTTCAGCTGATAAAGCCACAGCCGAAGCTGATGAGATGTATAAGCGGTAGAGTTTATTATGTAATCGTAGATTTGCGGCCCGATTCTAAGACATACGGTCAGTGGCGACATATGGAGTTGAGCGGAGATGCTCCGATTTGTGTGCTTTGCCCTGCAGGTTTTGGACAGGGATATCTTGCCCTTGAGGATTCGGTGATGAGTTATAAAGCCGCTGAGGTTTTCTACGGCGAAGGAGATTCGGGAATCATGTACAACGATCCGGATATCGGAATCAAATGGCCTTTTGACAGAATAGACGTTAGGAAGAACCTTGTAATAAGTGATAAAGATTTGAAGTTGATGAACTTTAAAGAATATGCTGAAAAGATGAAAAGTAAGGGGACTAAGCAATGAATGTAGTTTATTCGACAAGTGACCTATATTCCGAACTTGCTGCAACATCAATAGCCTCTCTGCTTGAGAATAATAAAGATATTGACGAAATCACAATTTATATAATAGATATAGGAATCAGCTATAAACACAAACAGGATTTAAATGAACTTGTCTCGTCATACGGACATTGCCTTGAATTTTTGGTAGACCTTAATGTTGAGAATATTACCCACACAAAGATTGATGTTGGGCGTTGGCATATCAGTACGTTTTCAAGGCTGTTTTTGCTTCATGTGCTTCCAGAAGAAATGAATAAGGTGATTTATATTGACTGCGACATGATTATTCGCCACTCCCTTAAAGCGTTATGGGAAATGGATATGCAGGAAACTTGGTGCATGAGTGCTGATGATTGCCGCGGAAAGATGTATCGCAGAGATATTGGAATATCTGAGGATTTGATTTATACAAACAATGGACTGATGGTTATAGACTTAGCTGCATGGAGAAAGAATGATGTTGAAAGTAAATTTATAGATTTTATTAATAAATATCACGGGGACATCACTTATATGGATCAAGGGGTATTGAACGGAGTGTTACAACCTATAAAAAAAGTAAAATTACTTCCTATTTCGTATAATGCGCAGACCGTTTGTTATGATCTTGGCTATGACGGAATTCAGGTTTGTAGAAGTCCTGTATGGGCATATTCAAAAGAAGAATTCAACGAGGGGATATCAGATCCTATTGTAGTGCATTTCACAACCTGCTTTATGTCAGGAACAAGGCCATGGTTCAAGGTGGATCATCATCCGTACCGTGAAGAATTTCTCAGATATAGAAGTTTGACTCCATGGAAAGATGAGCCTTTATGGGATGATAAGACACCAAGAAAAAAGAAGTTCATGACTAGGATCAGCCAGTCTCTGCCAAGACGGATTACTTATAGGATTATTCATGTGGTTCATGTCTGGCTTTATCCGATAACGAGAGAGATGAAAGCTACAATCAAGTTAAAGAAGGGATCAAAAAGTGACACAAGAGTGGTATGAAAACCTTGACGGAATAAGGGCATATGTCTGCATCGGAATAGTGCTGATGCATGTTCTTGCAAACGGAAACTTCGGTCTGACTAGATTCGTGTTTGAAAAGTTCATCCCGCCCTTCACAAACTTCACATTGCTTTTCATGCCGCTGTCAGCATTCTCGGTGTGCTGCGATTAATTGTAATTACAGCTTTTATGTTTGAGATGATAGCAAAGTTAAAGGTTGGAAATAACATCAATAGTTTTCTTGGAAATATATCATATAAAATTTATTTGCTGCATGGCGGTGTGTTTGCGCTTGTAGCAACATTTGATTTGAATATGAATCCTTGGCTTTTTGTTATTGTTTCTGTAATGCTTACCATTATTATTGCATCAGTGTTGAACAAGTTTTGCATACCGATTGTGAAATCATTTAGATAGGGTATGGAAAAGTATAGGAGATTATGATGGATTGTCTTGTTGTCGGATGCGGACTTACCGGTGCGGTGACTGCACGGAATCTAGCAGAAAAGGGGAGAAAAGTTACCATATGGGAAAGACGCGAACATATTGGTGGGAATATGTTCGATTATGTTGATGAACATGGCTTTTTGGTACAGAAGTATGGCCCGCATACATTTCATACAAAGAAAAAGGAACTTTACGATTATATGTGCCGTTTTGAACGGTGGAAGCCATATAAACTGATTTGCGGCGCTGTATGGGGAGGGAAGTATACGCCAACACCCTTCAACTTTACGACAATCGATGTCTTCTACCCACATGAGCAGGCAGAAAAACTCAAGAGAAAGCTTACGGAGGAATTTGTAGGAAGACCAACAGCAACAGTGACGGAGGTGCTGAAACACCAAGACTCTGACATTCGTGAGTATGCGGAATTTCTGTTCCGAAACGACTATGCGCCATATACGGCGAAACAGTGGGGTATACCGACCGGTGAGATTGACTCGAGTGTGTTGAGTCGAGTACCGTTGCGATTTTCATACGACAAAGGTTATTTCGATGATACATATGAGATAATGCCGGAGAACTCATTCACGAGCTTTTTCAAAAATCTGCTAGATCATCCAAACATCACTGTTGAATTGGGAATTGAAGCATTGAAAAGATTGAGTCTGGAGAAAAACAGATTACTACTGGACAATGCCCCCCTTGAAATTCCGATTGTTTACACTGGCGCGTTGGATGAATTGTTCGGATGCAGGTTCGGCAGGTTGCCGTACCGAAGTCTCCATTTTGAGTGGAAATATACACAGAAGGAAAGCTTTCAACCAGCACCGGTCGTAGCATATCCGCAGGAGATAGGCTTTACGCGTATCACTGAGTATAAAAAGCTTCCGCTGCAGAATGGATTAGGGAGTAGTTATGCAGTGGAATACCCGATACCTTACATAGAAGGAGAAGCGACAGAACCCTACTACCCGGTATTAACTGAGCATAGCCAGAGGTTATACGCGTGTTATAGGACATTGGCGGAGCAAATTCCTAATCTGATTTGCTGTGGACGGCTAGCTGATTTCAAATATTACAACATGGATCAGGCGCTTGAAAATGCATTGCGAGTAAAAGTTCAAAGCTAGAATATTGCGTACTAGTAGCAGAATAGAGAAGATAAACTTTAATCGAAAGGTATTGCATGGTTATGAATTCAAAAAATGTTATATGGTGTGACTTTGAACCGCCGCATAATTGGGATTTTATTAATGGTTTAGAGGCAGTAACAGGAACACATTGGGAAAAGATAGTATGTATCAATAACAATAAATTGAATACAATCAAGGATTTAAGAAGGTATTGCGTTTATTTTATATTCTCGTTAACTCAGCTTATAAAACGAAAAAATTACTCTAATATAATTGCATGGCAACAATTTTATGGTATTATTTTTTCCTTTTTTTGCAGATTATTTCATGTAAAAAAAATTTTTAATCTATATATCATGATTTTTATTTATATACCAAAAAGAGGCGCATTAGGAAAAATATATAAAAAGCTTATATCTTATGCGGTCAATTCAATATATATAGATAGAATATTTGTCTTTTCAAGCACTGAAAGTAATAAATATGAAAAGGAATTAGGAGTTGATAAAGGAAAATTTGTGTTTTTGCCTTTTGGTGCCAATATTGAGCCAACAAATGGAGAATGTCACTTAGAAGAAAACTGCATTTTTTCATCTGGATTTAGTAATAGAGACTTCGAATTTTTGACAAATATTTTATGTGACAAGCCATACAAGACATATATTTTTGGATGCGATGATTATATAAAGGGAAATGTTACGGCTTCCAGTGAATTAGTGGGCGACAAATTAAGTGATTGTTTGAAAAAATGTAGAATTGTTGTTGTTCCTCTAAAAGAAAATAGAGAATCTGGTCAATTTACAATCATTCATGCGATGGAAGCGGGTGTACCTGTGATAGCAACAGATACTGATTGTATGAAAGATTATATAATTGATGGCGTTAACGGATATCTATGTCCTAACATAAAGGATTTATGGTTGCAAAAAATAGAATGTCTCTACACTGATGAGAAGCTATATAATGCCATGTCAGAAAATTGCAGACAAATCTACAATAAAAGTTATACTCTTTTCGCTTTAGGTCAAAACATTGGAAAAAAGATAATAAAATAGTAAAATATTCACTTTGACACCAAGTTCTCTTATCCTCATAAACTTATCTTTGTGGGTAATGGAAAAATGATAAAATTGTGGAGGCAATACTATATCCATTTTATAACAGTTTTGAGTGAACCTTTATAGGATATATTGATAAAGAAAACCTAAAATTAGGTTTGCACAAAAAATATATAGTAACTTCGTCTTGTTTTTTTATGTGATAACAGAATGATTTAATGGTATGCACTCTTCTCCATAACCCGGAAAAGATAGTTCAATTATTTTAGAAAGGAGTCATTAAAAACAAGTAGTTATATTCAATATAGATTTGAAAGGTAAGAAAGTTTTTGTTACAGGCGCGGCGGGATTTATCAGAGCTAACTTTGCCAAGGCCTTATGCGAAAAAGTAGGACTAATACAGATCATTGGTATTGATAATCTGAATGATTACTATGATGTTTCGTTGAAAGAGCATAGGCTTGCAGAACTGTGCGATTATGATTTCATTTCGTCTCTATAAAGGCAATGTTGTCGACAAAGACTTTCTAAATAACGGTTTTGAGCAGTATAAACCTCAAATCGTGGTTAACCTCGTTGCCCAAACAGGTGTACGTTATGCTATTGACTATCCGGACGCCTATAAAGAATCAAATATTGTTGACTTCTATAATATCGTGGAGGCTTGTCGGCATTATCTTGTGGAAACATCTTGTTTACGTCTCATCTTCTTCGGTTTATGGAGGTAACAGTAACAAAAAGGCCCATTTAGCACTGATGACAAAGTGGACAACCCTGTTTCACTCTAAATAGCGGCAAAAAAGTCAGATGAGCTGTTGGTGTACGACTACGCAAAGCTCTACAACATCCCTTCGACCGGCCTTCGTTTTTTACCGTTTGTGGTTCTACTAAACACCCGGATATGTTCTATTACTCCGCCACATAAAAGTTGGTGGCAGATAAAACCATTCAAATATTTAATTACGGTAACTATGTGCGCGATTTTGTAATAATAACAAAAGTAAATGAAAGATATCTAGATGAACTAGAAAAGAAATTGCATTTCAGACAAAATTTGAGAATTAACTTTGTTGGAACAGAATATGACCAGGAACTTTTAATGAAGATTCATAAGAATTCATACGGTTATCTTCATGGATATGAGGTAGGTGGGACGCCCCTGAGTTTATTGGAAGCGCTGAGATGTACAGATTTAAATCTTTTCTTGGACGTTGATTTCAATAGGGAAGTAGCGGAAGATGTAGAGTTGTATTGGACAAAGGAAGAAGGTAATTTGGCAGCATTGGTTGAGAAAACGGGAAAGCTGGATTTTGAGATAATGACGAATTTGGGTAAAAAGGCGAATCAAAGAATTACTATTGTATATAGTTGGTAGTGTATATGTGAAAAATATGTGAGATATTTTTTGGTGTGGTTAAATGAGTGACAATAAGAGTTAGTATAATAGAAATTTCAAGGTGTAGTGGGGAAGGTAATAATGAAATGAAAATATTAATGGTGAACAAATTCTTTTATATCAAGGGAGGAAGCGAAACATATTACTTCTCATTAAAAAAACTACTTGAAAAAAATGGACATTCCGTAATAGATTTTTCGATGAAGCATGAAAACAATTTCGATTCTCCATATAGCAACTATTTTGTTAATAAGATTGACTATAATGTACCGCACACAATAACAGAGAAAATTCAACTTGGAGCAAAAATCATATACTCTTATGAGGCAAGAAAAAAATTAGAAGAATTAGTGAAAAGGGAAAAACCAGATCTTATTCATCTTCATAATTTTCAACATCAGTTATCGCCATCAATTTTAAAAGTTGTAAAAAAATACGACATTCCAACTGTATATACTGCACATGATTTCAAGATGCTTTGTTTAAACTATAAAATGATGCACAATGGTAAAATATGCGAGGAGTGTAAGAACGGAAAATATTATCATTGTGCACTAAATAAATGTGTTAAAGACTCATTTTTTAAGAGCGGCATTAACGTGTTCGAAGGTTATCTACACAAATTGTGCAGAAGTTATGACGCAATTGACCTTATAATAACTCCTAGTCTATTCTATAAAATGAAATTTGAAGAATTTGGAATTAGACCGGAAAGAGTAATACATATTCCTAATTTCGTATCCGGAGAAATTCCAGAAATTAATGTTAGAAAAGATAGGAAAAAATATTACTTGTATTTTGGAAGATTGTCAGAAGAAAAAGGGATTAAGACTCTGATTAAAGCGTTTAGGGGGATGGATAATATTTTGTATATAGCAGGAATCGGACCTTTAGAAAATGAACTTAAGAAATACATCGAAAATAACAAATTACAAAACATAAAAATGTTAGGATCCTTGAGAGGTCAAAATCTAATAGATTTTGTTGGGAATGCGAAAGCAATAATTATACCTTCAGAATGGTATGAAAACGGTCCTTATTCTGCAATTGAAGCGTTACAACTTGGAAGACCAATCATAGGAGCAAATATTGGTGGCATACCTGAATTAATAAATCAAAATGGACAGGTCTTTATAAGCGGAGATGTTATTTCCTTAAGAAATGCAATAACAAACATAGAACAATGCTCTGATGTAGAATACAAAAAAATGGAAATACAATCAAATTACATATATGGGCGATTTTACAGGGAGCAATATCATTATAATAAACTTATTCAAGCATATGAGTCAGTAATAAAGATTAAGACACCTAACTATAAATAGCAATTAAACAATCATAGTATATCATTACAAAAATAATATTTAATAATTTTCCGAGAAGTAAAATTTAGCTAAAGCAGGGATCTATTTCAAAGCAAGGCTACATGTTTCGTTGGTAGTTTAAGTATAGAGATATACCTTTGCCACATGTTGTTTGTATATAGAACATTTGAAAAGTTGAATATGATAGATGCGACAAGAAGTGAAATTATGAATTACAGTATGATTGTTGTTGCGACTGTAGCTGTTGCGGTTCTTATAGTGTATTGCTGGAGAATAATAAAAAAGATTTCACACCATTTGAGAGGAAGTAAAAATTGGCAAAAAAAGCGTTACTTGTATTGATGCATATTTGCAAGAATAATAATAAGGGAGTTTTCATTAATTTGATGTATAAACCTGAGAAAGCTTTGGAACAGAAGGGAAGCGATTCTGTTAAATCTGGGAAAAGAAGAGGTCGTCGTGATGAAGGAGAATGAGAAACTACGTAAAGTACAGCTTCTAGAACTGGAAATTGCGAAAGAATTAAAACGCATATGCAAAAAAAACAATATTCAATATTTTTTATTAGCTGGCAGTGTGTTAGGTGCAGTCCGTCATAAAGGATTTATTCCTTGGGATGACGATATGGATTTCGGAATGCTTCGTACGGATTATGATATTTTTGTCAAAGTATGCGAAAAAGATCTTGACCACCGTTTTTTTCTGCAAACTTGGCAGACTGACCCGTGTTATCCTTTTGCCTATGCTAAGTTGCGTATGCAAGGAACGCATTTTATCGAGGAATTTTCAAAGGATTCCAAGATTAAAGATGGCATATTCATTGATATTTTTCCGTTAGATAATGAGCCAAAATCATTTTTATTGACTAAGATTAGGGACTCGAGATGTTTTGTTTGTGAGCGGCTAATGTGGCTAAAAAAAGGCATGGGGAAGAATATAAAAAGTAAGTCTTTAGGCGGGAAGATAAAATACATTGTATTTGATCTTATATCAAAAGGAATATCATATAATTGCCTTAAAAAACATTATGAAAAAATTCTGCGAAGTTATAACTCAGAGAAGACAGAAAAAATTGCTTTCACTTTGATAACTAGTATTTTCGGAAAGCACAGCTTTGAAAGAAAATGGATTGAAGAACTTGAAGAGATTGATTTTGAAACAACATCATTTCCTGTATTTAAGGAGAGAAAAGAATATCTAACTTATGTTTATGGAAATTATATGATTTTTCCTCCGGAGGATAAGCGGCAGGGGCATTTACCAGTTGATATTGACTTCGGACCGTATAAATAAGAGAGCCTAGGCGGAAGAGAACAAAGAGGAAGTGACAAACTTACTAAATAGAAATGAATTTGAAGTGGAAAGGAAGAAAAGACAATGAATACATCCTGAAATGTTTGACGTCCACGGGTATCAGGCATTTTTTGAAGATTAAATAGGTACAACGGATTTCTGTTTTTAAGGGTATAAACTTCAGTATATACGAAAAACATCGAAATTCGTTTCAATCGTAATTGTTCGGGAATGACAGTTACCAAAGAATCTGCAGTTGAAACCATCCTGGATCGTAATCAGCTGCGGTATCTGTTGCTGATCCATCACGGGTATCAAAATGTCCTATCCTGTTGATGATAGTTCTGGCTTGGAATGGTAGCCGATATTGATCTCTGCATTTAACGATATCGGTCTATATTTTAGAACATCCTGATGATGACGAAGTTGGTTGTGAGAAGGATACTGGAAAGACAGTAAGATTTGATTTATTGCACAAAAACAAAACGGAGATGGGCTCCGCCGATTCCCTGATATCAGATGGTTTATGAATATATACGGTACGAACGTATTGCATGACAGCGCCAATCAGGCGCATTACACGTAGCGTTATCGCCGACAGCTTCGAAAAGGAAGCGGTACGGTGTAGAGTGCGAGCTGAGAAATCAGCAGTGCTGATTTCCCCTGACTTGCAGAAAATAGATAAA
>CANQUG010000029.1 GCA_947626985.1 uncultured Lachnospiraceae bacterium
AAAACAAAATTTTGTAAAATTTTGTTGTGATATAAAAGGAGAATAAAAAATATATATAATCGTAGAGTAAGATACTCTACGAAATATCAGATGGATTTGACTGAATGAAGCATATTTTGTATATAAACGTGCAGAAAAAAGTTTTCTGGGGCTGATCGAACAGCCGGAGGTTTTTATGGAGATGATCAGGGAGCTGGCCGTAAGGGTTGATTTCTGGATTTATGTTATCATGGCTGTCGTTTTTGTGTCAGGAATTTTTCTCTGCCTCCTCCCGGTCGGAAGGATCCGGAGAGCTCTTATGAAAGCGGAAAAGAATCTGAAGCTGCGCAGGCCGGATGGGAGTCATGCATATGCATCGCTGAATTTTCTGAATTGCAGGGCGCTTGACGGACACTGGGAACGATTTCTGAATAATATGGAGCTGATGCGGAAGAACAACGCAGTGTGTGAAATAGAAGATTTTATCAATTCCCGGACCGCCATTCACGAACCGGGACATTCCTCCTACGGAGAAATGATACCTGGTCTTTTGACGACTCTGGGAATTGTGGGGTCTTTTTATGGAATCGTAAAGGGGCTTTCCACGCTGGATTTAAGCACGACAGAATCCATGAGCCTGTCCATTGCGGTTCTGATTTCCGGAATGAGGACGGCATTCCATACCTCGATTGCGGGCGCGGTCCTTGCTTTGAGCTTCCAGATCATGCGGCGCATGGTTATCGGAAGCGCGGAGCGGACTCTGAAAATTTTTATCGGGAGCTGCCAGACGGAAATGGCGTCTCTTCTCACCCCTGATGCCACCCTGATGCAGACGCTGCATGCGATTCTCATGGAACTGCGCAAAATCAGCGGGAGACAGAAGGAAACGCATGAACAATGAGATCATTTTCTGTTCAGCAGAAAGGCCGGATGATAAATGAACAGTCATGACCATGAGTGAGCGGAGTGGCGGAGGATTCCGATATGAAAAAAAGACATGACGGGTACTATGAGGACAGGGAAACCTTTACTCCATGGGAAACCTATTCCGATTTGTACTGCGGATTGCTTCTGGTATTTGTGCTTCTGTTTTTCTTTGCCGTTTATCAGTATATTGACGCAAGGGAACGAAATAATGCGGAGACGGCGGAGCTGCAGAACAGTATGAGGGAAGAGCAGGCCTCCGTTCTGGCTCTGTATAAGGCGGATCTGGAAGATCAGGAAGCGGCTTACAGGGAGAAGAGCAGAGAACTGGACAGCCAGAAAACGGCTCTCGCCATTATGCAGTCTGATCTGGAAGAGAGAACCGCATTGCTGGATGAGCAGCAGAAGCTGATCGATGCCCAGGAGCAGCAGATGAACGGGCAGCAGGAACAGTTGATAAACCAGCAGGAGAAGCTGGACAGTCAGCAGAAAACGCTGAATGAACAGAAGCTTCTGATAAAAAACCAGCAGAAGGAACTGGAAGCCCAGCAGGCGCTGCTGGACAGCCAGGCGGATCAGATCGAGCAGATTGTGGGGATCCATGGTCAGCTGATCGATGAACTGAACGGCGAGCTGGCAGCCAATCAGATACAGATACAGGCGGACAGACGGACGGGAGCCATCGCTTTTTCAAGCGCCGTTCTTTTTGCGAAGGACAGAGATGAGCTGAGCGAAGAAGGAAAAGCTTTTTTCAGGAGCTTCATGCCTGTATATATGGAAGTTCTTCTTCAGGAGAAATTCCGGGATCACATCGCTGAGATCATTATTGAAGGGCATACGGATGACAGCGGTTCCTATCTGCATAATCTTGAATTGTCGCAGCAGCGTGCCGGGAGCGTGGCGGAATATATTCTCAGCGACGACTGTGATTTTCTTGATGCTGATACGGTTGCGGCGCTGAAATCCCTGGTTACGGTAAACGGATGCGCGGACAAAGATCTGATTTATCAGAGTGATGGAAAAGTGGATGCGGATCGATCCAGACGGGTGGAAATCAAATTCCGTCTGAAGGATCAGGAGATGATCCGGGAAATGGACGAAATATTAAATAAGGAAGATTGATCAGGAGAGCAGAGGTTATGAAAAAGCGGCATATTAAGACAGGAGCGGCGGCGGTTTTAGTTGGAATACTGTTTATGTATTCTCTTGTGTTTGCCAGTGTGGACAAGCTGAATATCAGTCAGATTGTACAGAAGGGCAATGATGTGTATCTGTATGTGAGCGCTCTGGACAGCTCCGGAAAGCCTTCGGGAGATGTGCTCTCCGCGCAGCAGCTTTCTGTGAGCGTGGATAAAGGACAGTCGCTTCCCGTACTGGACGCGTCTGTTTTTCAGTCTCTGGGACAGGGCGTTTCCTATATTTTCTGCGTCGATGTTTCCAAGTCGGTGACGGAACAGGAGATGCAGGAAATCCGCAGCAGTCTTTCGGAATTTGTCAGCGGCATGTCCGATGGCGATTATGCGCAGATTATTACGATCGGAACGGAAATAAAATCCGTCTGCGATTCCACCACGGACCGGAACGCCCTGAACAGCGCGATTCAGGGGATTACCAGGAGCGCGGATTATACATATCTCTATAAAGGTCTTTCCTTTGCTCTGGACAGACAGAGAAAAAATGTGGATACCATGCCGGAGAGAGCGGCTGTGGTTCTGTTCACGGACGGCATGGACGATTCCGACGGGGCGTCCAGTGAGGAACAGGTACTGGTGGATATTGCGGAGACCAGAATACCCGTTTATGTGGTGGGATTAAAAGGAAATGATTCCGCAGCGAGTCTGAATTCCATGGGCCAGATCGCCAGACAGTCCGGCGGAAGCGTATTTTCCTACAGCGACATGTCCATCACAGCCGCTGTACAGAATATAAGAAATATCATGAACAGTACCTATTATGTGCATGTGCAGCCTGAGGAAGCAAGCTTTGGCGTGCAGAATCTGGTGTGGAGCATAATGTACAATTCAGAGGGATATTCTGTCACAAGTTCCAACTATGTGTATTCACTGGGCTTGGATCAGGTGACGTTTGAAGAACCGGCTGTTACGGAAACTCCGGCTCCCACGCCTTCTCCGGAGCCCACTCCCACGCCGGAGCCTACCCCCACGCCGGAACCGGAAAAAACCGCGATGGACAAAGCGGCGGAGTTTATAAAAGACAACTGGATTCTGTGCATCGCCGGGGTTTTGATTCTTGCCGCGGTGATCGCGGTTCTGGCGGTTGTCCTGCGGAAGAAAAAGAAGGGCGTGGAAGAACTTGAGGCTGGAGGAAGTATTTCTCCTGTTGACAGAACATTTTCTTTTGAAAGAGATGACACCTTTGAGGACAGTGAGCGCGTAGGGGACGACATAACCCTGGGAGAGGATTTCGACGACGAGAATACTATCGATGCGGCGGTGGAGAGCGGAATCCGGATCGGATTTGAAATCACCTTCGATGGACGGACGGAGACAGTGGAACAGACTCTGCGCGACGAACTGATACTCGGACGGGGAGAAGAATGCGATGTGGACGTTGTGCTTCATTCCAATACGGAAGAACGAAAACTGACGTCCAGAAAGCACGCGGTGATTCTGGACCGTCCAGATGGTCTGTACGTGAAGGACAATTCAAGAAACAAAACGTATCTGAACGGCGTGGAGGTCACAGGGGAAGTCGCTCTGAGGGATGAGGATGTGCTGAAGCTGGGAAAAGCGCTTGTGAAAGTAAAAATCCTCAATATGAAATAAGTATTGTCGGTATCGGGAATTGAGTGTATGTGGAATGTATGGGGACTGTCGGGGGAGATTTTAAAGAAGTGCGGAGAAAAGCTGCCGGAAATGATCGTTTTTTCCGTGATTCTGCTGCTGATCCTTTTATACGTTTTTTTGCGGATAAAACGGAAGCGGAAAAACAGAAAAAAAGAGATTTTCGAACAAACAGGCTATGTGCGCCCGACGCCTTCCGGGGACGAGGAGGACGGACATACCGTAATGGCTGCGGAGGCCGCTGATGAAACTGCGGAAAGCTCTGCGGAGAAGGAACGGAAGCTGTCGGAAGTGCCGCCGGAGGAAGGGCCGCAGGGGCAGGAGGGAACGTCATCCCGGAAGGACCCGGAGCAGGAGCCTGCGGTTATTCCGAAACCTGACAGTCAGAATACCCCGGTTTCCCGGGAAGCTCAGAGCCGGCAGGAACATCCCGCCGTTTACGGAATCGTGGTAAACAGTAAAGGACTGGTACGGGCCAATAATGAAGATAACTTTTATCTGAACGGAAAATATATGCGTCTCCGGAAGATGGACAACGATATCATTGCCTCGGGAAGCTCCAGGAAAGGAGTACAGCTTTATGCGGTGTGCGACGGAATGGGAGGAACGGCGGCCGGGGAAGAAGCCTCCTTCCGGGCGGTAAGAGAACTTGCCGCCAGAAAGAAGATGTATGGGAGGATCTCGGACTCCGGGGACCTGAGTTCTCTTTTGCAGAAGATTTCTGACAGAATTTATGAAGAATCTGTGGAAAAAAAGAGAAAGTCGGGGACCACTGTCGCAATGCTCCTGGTGAAAAACGATAAGGCAATGCTGGCCAATGTGGGGGACAGCCGTATTTATCTCCTGCGGGACCGGAAACTGACTCAGATGTCGCTGGATCACACAAAAGTACAGAAAATGCTGTCCATGGGACTGATCACGCCGGAAGACGCGAAGACCAGTTCCGTTCGTCATGTAATCACACAGTACCTGGGAATGCCGGCGGCGATCAGAGTTTATCCTTATATTGTACCGGACCATGAACTGCGGAAAGGGGATGTTTATGTCCTGTGCAGCGACGGTCTGACGGACATGGTGGAAGACCGCGGGATGGAAGAAATCCTGAATAAGAATCAGAAACCGGAGGAAACGGTGAAGGAGCTTCTGAAAACCGCCCTGGAAAAGGGAGGACGGGATAATGTGACAATCATGCTTCTGTATATAACCGGATAAAAGGAAAATTTATCAGAACCCTGAAAATTACAGTCAGGCATATAAAAATCCGGCAGGAAAGGGCAGCAGGAGGAACGTATGAATATGCACAGGGTCGAGGATACTGTTTCTCTGTGGAACAGCAGCGGAAAAAAGAAGATTACGCTGAAGAATCTGCTGACAGGGATGAAATTTTCGTTTGAACTGAAACAGAGCTTCACCATTGGGAGAAAAAAGGAAGAGTGCGATATGCAGATCACAGATGACGACCGGTACATATCCGGAAAGCATCTGCGCTTTATCAAAGGCGAGGACGGAGTTTATGTGGAGGATCTGGAAACAAAAAACGGAACCGCGGTAAACGGAAAAAGAATACGGGCGAAAACCAGAGTGCGCAGCGGCGATATTATTCGGATAGGGAGATCGAAATTTGAGATTATGTTTTAGCGGAAGGAGCGGACATGAGTGATGGAGTAGCACAGCTGTTATTATCCCAGAAGGCCATTACTTTTTATGAAGTGCTGATCATTCTGATCCTGGCTGCGCTGCTGATCCGGCAGATGAAAAAGAAAAGGCAGCTGGAGGAACGCAGGCAGATCACCAATATAAAAACACGGAACGCGGAACTGGAAAAAATATTGAAAAATCCGGATAATACCGTGCAGCAGGTTAAGCCGCCCAATCCTTTTGATGTTCAGTACAGGCATAATGCAAATAATCCGATACCCAGATTCCAGATAGGGATAGAGGTCCATACGGAAATCAGTGTGGAGCGGTATCTGTTTGATTTAAAACAGGAACTGACTATCGGCAGGGACAAAAAAAATAAACTGCCTCTCGGCAATGATAAGCTGATTGCCAAAAAGAGCTGTTCGATTTTTCTTAAAGATCAGAACGTTTATGTCAGAGATTCCGGATCGAGGAATTCGGTTTATCTCCAGAGAGGCAAGAAGAATTATCGTATACAGAACCAGACTGTGAAGCTGCAGAATAAAGATATATTGATTTTAGGGAAAACTTCCCTTCATATTTCGCTTTTTGAAAATTAGAAAATGCACAATGAGGTACTGCGTGTCCCGGAAGGAGTTCGTTCCGGCTGATCCGGATCAGGAGAAAGAAAAATGGGTCTTATTATTTCTGTTTATACAAAGGAAGCGTTTAAAGAATATGTAATGCCGGCGATCAATAACGCGGATTACTCCATTGTACTTAATAAAAATTATTTCAGTCTTCGTGAAGACGTCCGTCTGAATTTTGAAATTATCAACGACGTCTGGAAAATTAAAGCGGGGATGAATTACCGCATCACTCTGAATAAGAGCGAGATAGAAGACAAAATTGCGCTGGACGGTTCCCAGATTTTTCAGATTCTTACCTATGACAGAAAGCAGATCATGCTGATGGTAAGAATGAGCGAGAATATTTTTTCGCCCTATACCAAGTATGATATCCGGAAGATGGGACGTATAACCATCGGCCAGGATGAAGGCAATCTGATCCAGTATGATTTCCAGCGCCTGATATCGAAAACTCACGCGGAAATTCTGCGGAAAGGGAAGGATTTTGTTATTTCCAGCAGAGGACAGAACGGACTGTATGTAAATTCCAGATATATTGTAAAAGAAGAAACTCTTCATTTTGGGGATTACATCAATATTTATGGTCTCCATATGGTCTTTCTGGGAGAAATACTGGCTGTTGATACTGCCGGCTCAAATATCCGTGTCAATGAAAAATATCTGACCCGATTTCCGGAGGAGGAGATCGGAGGGCGGAAGGTAAAGCAGGAAGCGGGAGCCGAACTTGAACCTGTAAAGAAAACCTTTCATCGTTCTCCCAGAATAATAGAAAAAATAGAGCAGGGGGTTATTGAGATCGAAGAACCTCCCAAGGAGATGAAATCTCAGAAAAAACCGCTTCTGATGACCATCGGTCCTTCTTTTACCATGGCGATTCCCATGCTTCTGGGGGCTCTGCTGATGATCGCGTCGTCCCGGGCGGCAGGAGGGTCCAGCGGTCTGTTCATGTATTCGGGACTTGTGATGTCGGTTTCCTCGGCGTCCATCGGGGTTATCTGGGCGCTGGTCAATCTGCGGTTTCAGAAAAAAACGGAGGCGGAGAACGAAACTCACCGCTATGACGCCTACAGCGATTATCTTGTAAAGAAAACAGAGGAGATCAGGGAAAAATATACGCATAATCAGACGGCGCTGAATCGGATGTATCCCAGTGCGAATACCTGTCTGGGCTACAATGAGAATTCCGCCATGCTCTGGAGCAGGAATTCCACGCATTCGGATTTTCTCAGCTGCAGGCTGGGAGAGGGTGATACGGACTTTCAGGTGACCATTCAGATCCCTAAGGAACGGTTCCGGCTGGATCGGGATGAGCTTGCGGAAAAACCGGAATTTATTGTGGAAAATTATAAAACCATTACCAAAATTCCTATTCTGCTGGATCTTCTGGAGCACAGGCTGGTAGGCGTGGTAGGCGGAAACGGAAAGGCAGGGGCGCTTCAGATCGCGAAGGTTCTGGCTGCTCAGCTGGCGGCGTGCAACTGCTATACGGATGTGAAGCTGATCTTTGTTTATGATGAAAGCAATTCGGAGGATTCCGGGCAGTGGGATTTTGCCAGGTGGCTTCCTCATGTGTGGGCGGAGGATAAAAAGGTGCGGTATATTGCTTCCAATAAACTGGAGGCCGGTGAGATTTTCTATGAAATCACCAGGGTATTGCGCCAGAGAGAAGAAAACAGTGCCGCTATTTCCTCTAAAAAGGCAGAGATTCCCAAGCCGTACTTTGTGATGTTCCTGTCGGATCCCTCCCTGATCGAGGAGGAGCTGATCGCCAAATACGTATTCGGAGCCTCTGCGGAAGTCGGACTTACGACGATTATGCTGGCCAGCAGCAGTGAGAGACTGCCCAATGCCTGTGAATACATCGTGGAGAACGATGCTCTTTTTCAGGGCGTCTACAACGTTTCCGCCCAGAAGGAGGAGCGCACGAAGGTAAATTTCGATCAGGCAGATTCCGGAAAGCTGGAGAAGTTCAGCCGGACGTTATCCAATATTCAGGTACAGGAGATCGAAACCGGAGGTGAGATTCCCAATTCGCTTACCTTCTTCGATATGTACGGTATTTCCAGACCTTCTGACCTGAAGGCGGAGGAGCGCTGGCTGAAGAACAGAAATTATGACAACATCAGGGGCCTGATCGGACAGAAGTCCGGAGGAGCTCCCTGCTATATGGACGTTCATGAGAAATACCACGGCCCCCATGGGCTGGTGGCAGGTACCACAGGCTCCGGAAAAAGTGAAACCCTCCAGACCTATATGCTGTCCCTGGCCATCAACTACAGCCCGGATGATATCGGATTTTTTATCATCGACTATAAGGGCGGCGGCATGGCGAACCTCTTTGACGGTCTGCCTCACATGATCGGCCAGATTTCCAACCTGTCCGGGAATCAGGTATACCGGGCTATGGTTTCCATCAAGAGTGAAAACCGCAGAAGACAGCGGATTTTTACGGAGAACGGCGTAAACAATATCAATAATTATACAAAGCTGTATAAAAATAAGGAAGCAACCGTTCCCATTCCCCATCTGTTTATTATCATTGATGAGTTTGCGGAGCTGAAGCGCGAGGAACCGGATTTCATGAAGGAGCTCATCAGCGTGGCCCAGGTAGGGCGAAGCCTTGGGGTTCATCTGATTCTCGCCACTCAGAAGCCTGCGGGAACTGTGGACGACAATATCTGGAGCAACTCGAAGTTCCGTCTGTGCCTGCGGGTGCAGGACAGGCAGGACAGCAACGATATGCTTCACAAGCCGGACGCTGCCTATATCACGCAGGCCGGGCGTTGTTATCTGCAGGTAGGAAACGACGAGGTATACGAGCTGTTCCAGTCCGGCTGGAGCGGAGCGCCCTACGATGAGAATATGGAGAGCGGAAAGTCCGAGCTTGCCCGGCTTCTGACCATCAATGGAAAGGCGGAGATGACCGGAGGACACGCGCGGGCACTCAGAAAACAGCAGGTGCTTCACCGCTGGATTTCTCAGCTGATCGCGAGCTTCGAGGAGACAGGTCTTCAGGAGGAAGCTTCCCTGCAGAATCTTTTCGCGCATAAAAGAGCGATGCAGGAGGCGGCGGAGCTTTTCTATGACAGGATAGCCGCGAACGGCCTGGATTATCAGAAGAGCAAATATAACCTGGCCCGTCTGGAGGATTTTATCGGTCTGTACGGAAAGGCAAAACAGCAGGAGGCAGACACTGCAGATGTGATTATCAGACTTGCCGCGGGAATGAATGTGAAGCTTCCGGAGGTGAGAGAGCGCACCCAGCTGGATGCCGTTAAGGACTATCTTCAGAAGACAGCGGCGGAAAACGGATATCAGCAGAATCATCAGCTGTGGATGCCGGTGCTTCCGGATCATATTTATCTGGAACAGTTTGCGGAATATCAGAGCGAAGCCTTTGACGGGAAAGGATGGAAGGAACGGGGAGAAGCCTGGTCTCTGGACATTCCCATCGGTATGGTGGACGACCCGCAGAATCAGGCTCAGATCCCTCTGCAGTTCAGCTTTTCCGAGGGAGGCAATTACGCCATTATCGGTTCGGTAGTCAGCGGAAAGAGTACAATGCTTCAGACCATACTGTACGGCCTGACTACGAAATATACGCCGGATTATCTGAATATTTACGCATTGGATTTCAGCAGCAAAATGATGTCCGCCTTTGAGGGGCTGGCTCATTTCGGCGGAATCATGTATGAGGGCGACGATGAAAAGATCGCCAAATTCTTCAATATGATCCAGCGAATACTCGATGAGAGAAAGAAGGTTTTCCGGGGCGGAAACTACAGCCAGTACGTGCAGGTGCATGGAGTGACCTTCCCGGCCATCGTGATCGTGATCGATAACTTTTCCGCATTTAAGGAGAAAACCGCCGATCTGTATGAAAAGCAGATTATTCAGCTTTCCCGGGAAGGCGTGGGACATGGAATTTTCCTCCTTTTCAGTGCCGGCGGGTTCGGAATGAATGAGATTCCGGGGAGAATCGCGGAGAACCTGAAGACGATACTCTGTCTGGAGCTTGCGGACAAATATGCGTACAGCGATGTGCTGCATACGACTCAGATCCAGGTTCTTCCCGAGGCCGGCGTCAAGGGCAGAGGACTTGCGCTGTATGCTTCCCGCATTCTGGAATATCAGACGGCCCTTGCCCTGGAGGCGGAGGATGATTACCAGAGAATGGAAAAGATCTCCGGGGTCTGCAGGAGGATGAACGAGGCCTGGACCGGCAGAAGAGCCCGTCCCATTCCGGAAATTCCCGAAAAGCCTGCCTGGGAGCTCTTTACAGAGCTGGAGCAGGTGAGAAAAGACGCTTCCGAGGACTGCCTGCTTCCGGTGGGCTACAATGCGGAGACTGCCGATGTGTACAGCGTGGATCTCAGCTCCATTTACTGTTATCTGATCGCCGGCGCGGCCAGAACCGGAAAGAAGAATTTCCTGAAGGTGATGCTGGCTTCCGCCCAGCTGAAAAACAGTCAGATCTGTCTGATCGACGGAGACGGGCTGATGGGGCAGTATGCTTCCCAGGATGGAATCAGTTATGTTTCCAATGAGGAGGAGCTGTTCGGATATTTCCAGAATACGCTTACGCCGGAGTTTAAGAAGCGGAATAAGATCAAACAGCAGATTCTTGCGGCGGGCGGCGAGGAGGAGGATCTCTACGCGCAGACGAGGAAGGAGACGCCCGTTTTCCTGTTTATCACGAATATGCTGTGGTTTATCAATACCATCTACGCTCCCCAGAATGCGTCCAGAGGCATGAAAGGGTTTATGGAAACGCTGACCATGAAGGGGCGCTACCACAATATTTATTTTGTAGGAATATTAAATCTGGAAGATAAAAATACCGTGAGGGGATATCAGACCTTTATCAATTTTGTGTCTTACAAGACCGGCATCCATTTCGGAGGAAATATTTCTCAGAATGGTTTTATGAACTTTGATTATCTTCCCTTTAAGGAAATGACAAAATCTGAAAAACCGGGCGTTGGTCAGCTGCCCATGGTGGATGGAAAAGTGGGGACTCAGAAGATTGTGGTTCCTCTGATGGGAAGAAAGAAGAGCAGGCTATGATTTTCGGAGTAATGGTAATTTCAGAGACGGAGGAAAAGAAGCGGATCCGTCAGTGCTTCAGTGATCTGACGGCCTATTATACGGATGAAAAAATGGAGATCAGGGAGGTCCGCGCCGGCGCACAGCTGCTGGCGATGCTGAAGGAAACGGATCTCCTGGATATGGCTGTGATCGACGTTACCCTGCCGGGCGCTCTGGAGGGGGCCCGGGAGGTGCGCAGACGGTTTGTGAATACAGAGATCCTTGTGATAGCGGATGTATCCATTTCACCCATGGAATATATGCATCCATCCATCCGCGCATCCGCGCTTCTTCTCCGGCCGCCGGCGCGCATCTGGGAAAATGCGCTCCGGGATTTCTTTACGCCGCTGCTGGTGAAAAATGAAAAAGAGAATGAAGGGGATATTCTGTGGGTGGAAAACCGGGACGGAGTTTTCCGGATTCCCTTCGGGCAGATCTGTTATCTGGAAGCCAGGGAAAAGAAGGTTTTTGTGCGGACCAGAACAGAGGAATTCGGAGTGAATGGAACCATAGAGAAATTTTCAGGAGAGCTTCCGAAAAATTTTATCAGGTGCCACAGAAGTTTTATTGTAAATATGGATTATGTGTACAAAATAAAACTCACCGAAAATATGCTGTATCTCAGGGATGATATGTTTGTCCCGGTGTCCAGAAGCTATAAAGCGGAGCTGAAAGAGGCGTTTAAATGAGTGAACTGGTTTATAAAAGCTATCTGTTTTCCACAAAGGAGTTTATGATTCTGTGCGCGCTGACCGGCATAGAAGAGATAGATATGTTTGGAGAAAGCACGCGCTGTGAAATGGATGAGGAAGAAGTAAATCAGAACGTTTTTCAGCTTTATCAGAAGGGGATTCTGTATTGCGGAGAGGAAGATTTCTGGAAAGTAAAACCGGAAATCCGGAGTCTGTTCCGTGATATGAGGGATGCGGAAAAGGAAATGCAGATTTTTTCCAGAAAGAGAGGAGGTCCCCTCCTGTGTTTCGGGGAAGAGCCTCTGATCATCGTGGAAGTGAGTCAGAATGACAGGGATGCGGTCAAAATGCACCGTCAGACGTCGGATAGCTTTTTTATGGAACTTTGTGACAGAGGAATTCTTCCGGAGAGGGATTCCCTGGAGATGGAAGAGGCCGCTGAGGATGAAGAGAGCGGAGCCTGGGGGCAGCTTCTGGAAAGTCTGTCAGATCTGATCAGAAACGGGCAGCCTGTGTATGAGAAACTGGAAAAAATTCTGCGGGAGAGGGAGGAACTGCTCCTTTCTGCTGTGGTCGGCAGCAGGAAATTAAAATCGGACTGGAGAGCGATTTCGGTTGTGGATCTGGGAATTGCCGACTGGCTTGTATATGCGGGGAATGACAGCGTCAGAACAGATTACTATACCATGGACAGGCTGAGAGCCTTTCTCAGATCATAGAAAAAGTCCTGCCATGCGGCAGCGGCAGGGTATGCAGAAGAATTTTTTGGAAGAGAGGGCATGGAAAATGATTTTAGTGGATATATATGTCCCGTCCCTGGATAAAACCTATGATTTTCAGGTAGATGAAAAGGTATCGGTGGAAAGTCTGATCGTGGAAATTGCTGAGATGATCGGAAACGAAACAAAGTCCGGAAGAAAGTCGGATCCGGAAAAATTTTATCTGTGTTCTCCGGACCGGGAGATGATTTTTCCGGCAAAATCTTCGCTGCAGGCCTGCGGGATGAAGAATGGTTCCAGGCTGATGCTGGTATAATTGCAGTTCATCCTCAAAAACGTGCATTTCGTCGCTTTTTTATCTTTTTTATATTTATATGCGTATAATGGCAAGTGTAAGGAGAAAGAGAGAGATGAACAGGATAAGCGTTAAGACGACGGGGCTGAGAGAGCAGGCCGATAAACTGAACAGAGAAGCGCTTCGGTATAATCGCAGATTTTCGGAAATGGAGGATTGCATTTCCTGGATGCGGCGGCAGGTTTTCGATGGAGCGGACGAGGTGTATCACATGCTGAAAAAGCAGAATGAAGAGATGATGCATCAGAAAAAGGACCTGCTTTTATTGGGAGAGTCGCTGCGGCGGATCAGTGATAAATATGACAGGACAGAGGAGCGCATCATAGAGCAGGGAGAACAGGTATACTCTGCCCGGCTGGTGATTCATCCTGAGGTGATGCTGAAACAGCTGAATCAGATGCTGAAAAATATGGGCCTGCAGGTGTCTGACCCGGAATAAATTTTACAGGAAGGAGCAGAGAGAAGAGCATATGGCGGTAAATAAGATCAGGGTCAATACCAGCAGCCTGAGTCAGACCCGGAGAGAGCTTCAGGCAAAGCTGGACAAGATCAGAAAGGATATTGCGAACATTTCCAACGATATGAATACATTGAATTCCATGTGGGACGGAGATGCGCATGAAGCCTTTTCCCGGCAGGTAGATTCAGATATCAGTTTTCTCAGGGATGCCTGTAACGGTATTCAGAGTATCATAAACTATGAAAGCACCGCGGTGACGGAATATGATAAATGTGAGCAGCAGATTGCCGATGTGATTTCACAGATCAGAATTTAGGAAAGGGGAAGGAACGTCATGGGAATTGTATTAAAGGTGACGCCGGAGGTTCTGAAAAGGATGGCGGGCGAGATCGAAAAAGAGATCGGCGATATATCCAGTCAGTTCAGCCTGATCGACGCGGACATCAGCCGTACCCGTTCCTATTGGGAGGGAGAAGCCAGCGACGCCCATAAATCTCAGTATGACGGGCTGAAGGATGAGATCCATGAGGCTGTCAGCCGGCTGAAAAGCAACCCGGTGAATCTGCTTCAGATGGCCGGCCTGTATTCAGAAACGGAATCCGATCTGCAGGCTGTGGTGCAGCAGACTCTTTCGGAAGATGTTATCGTATAAGGAGGGGAGCGACAGATGGCGAAAAGTGCTTTTGAGATCAGAATGGATTATGACAGGGCCGTGCGCCAGGCGAACTCTCTGGATGAGATTGCGAGAGATCTGAAAAAAACTGCGGAGAGAGAGCTTCAGGACTGTATGTCCCAGATTTCCTGTAACTGGACGGGGACCAATTCCACAGCTTATATCCGGAAGTGCGATATGTTAAAGTCCAATATCGTAAGAACGGCCGGAAACCTCAGCAGAACAGCCGATACCATCCGCAGGATCGCGAAAAACACCTACGATGCGGAGATGAAAGCCCTGGAGATTGCCAGACTCAGAAAGTATTAAGATATATGATATCCCGATGAAAGGGGATATTTATATAAAAAACAAACAAAATAAATATGAAAAAACAGGAGGAAATATTCATGAGCGAAATTATTGTAACATCCAGTATGCTGAGAAGCAAAGCAGAGGAACTGAATAATATGAACGAGCAGTTCAGAAATGCGGTGAGTTCTCTGAGAGATGTAGAGAACGTACTTCGTTCCCAGTTTGAAGGCGAGGCCAGCGACGCATTCCACAAAGCCTTCTCGAATGATACCATTCAGATGCAGAACTTTTATAACGCTATTGCGCAGTACGTGCAGAAGCTGATTCAGATCGCGGACACTTATGAGAAGGCTGAGCAGGCGAACGTAGCTACGGCAAATGCAAGAAATTATTAATCAGACTTTATAAAGAGGAAGAAAATCCTGCGGGAAACGGCAGAATTTCAGTACCGGTTTATCCGGACGGCAGATCATTACATAAAATTGAAAATAAAAAGAAAGTGAGGAATTTATTATGGCATCAGGAATCTTAAGAGTATCACCGGAGAAATTACAGTCAACAGCATCCAGTTTTGAGGGATCCGCATCCAGCGTGCAGAATCTGACCCAGCAGATGACTTCCATCGTAACGAGCCTTTCCGGCCGGGTGTGGAGCGGCGACGCAGCTACCGCTTATGTGAACAAATTCAACGGTCTTCAGGATGATATGAATCGTATCTATAAGATGATCAAGGAGCATTCCGACGACCTTATTCAGATGGCTCAGCAGTACTCCTCTGCAGAATCGTCCAATGCCAACCTGGCCAACAGTCTGTCATCGGATGTGATTGTCTGAGAATCTCCTGATACGGAAAAGGGACAGACAGAAAATGCATCAGAGGACATGAGAAATGCCGGTATAAATCACCGGCATTTCTCGGACGGCTGTCCGCCGGTTTTTCAGTGATTGCTGAAGAACCATACAGCCGCAATCAATCCGGGACTGGACATATGATCGGTAAGAAAAAGATTAAAGGAAAAAGAAAAAAGAATTTCCCCGGTATTCTGATTATGCTGCTGATCTGCGCAGGCGTTTTTTTTGGAAGCGGCAGCGGCGCAGCAGTCAGGGGGGAGGAAGTACAGGAAAAAACGGAAGAAGAAATTCTGGATGAGATTAAGACGCACCGGGACGGTATTGTGCATATTGAATCGATCTGCTGGGATGGCGAGGGCAAGATTTATCGAACGAAGTCATTTTCCGGCTTTGTGGTGTCAGGGAATTCCATGGGCATCCATGTCGTCACGGTAAACAGCAATCTCACATATTCGTCAAAAGAAAAAGAGAAGATCAAAGAAAAATATGAACTGGACAACAATGCGCGTATTTCGGAGAAAATTGAGGTCGTTTTCAACGGTGATCTGAGAATTGAGGCAGGTATTGTGGGAGAAAGTACCCAGAGGAATCTCACATTGCTGAAGCTGAACCAGAACGTGAATTTCGAACATGTGCTTCAGTTTGCGAAGGAAAACGCATCAGATAAAGAGAAGATATATTTACTGAGTTTTCCGAAATCTGTAAAAGAGAACGGAGCAATTTATAATGAGGAAAATGTAAAAATCACGCCCGGAACTATTTTGTCATCCTACATGGAGGAAGAAGTGGGATTTCTGGAGCATGATATTCAGACAGACGGGAATTCCCTGGGCGGACCGCTTCTCAATGAAGACGGCAGCGTGGCGGGAGCGCTTCTTACATCCGCGGAAAAAGGAGGAACAGCCATCAGCTGCGCTTCCATCAAGGATTTTCTGAAAACCCTGAATGTGTCCTATGAGGAATACGAGGAGCTTGTGGAGGAGAAGAAACTCCCCATTGTCAATATTCTTCTGGGCGCGGTCATTCTGGTACTGTTTGCGGCGATCATTGTCCGCCTGGTGAAAAACAGATCGGAACAGGAGCATGAGAAGAAGGGAAAATCCGAAAAGAGCAAGAAATTAAAATCCGGTCCCGGGAAGAACGTACGGGTGTGGCTGGAATATCCGTCTGAACAGAAGCGGGTATCTGTCAGCAAAACAATATTTGTGATCGGGAGGGCGAAGGAGGCGGATTTCTGTATCGAGGGCGATAAGGGAATCAGCCGGACACATGCCTGTATTCAGTACGACGGAAAGAATTTTTATCTTAAGGATATGCAGTCCAGAAACCATACTTTCCTGAACGGTTATCAGCTGATACCGGAGGAGAGAAAGCGTCTGAAGGACGGGGACAGGATTATGCTGGGGAAAGAGGAACTGATCTTTCGGATGTGAGACGGTTGGTCTTTGAAGGATTAAAAAAGAGAATCAGATCGGGAGTACGATATGGGTAATAAAGGAATTAAATTCATCGTATATGCAATTTCAATCTGTATTTTATATGCTGTATTGAATTATCTGAATACCAGGGATAATACGGACAAAAATCCCGGGCAGAATGAACTGCATTATATTGTGAAAACACCTTCTGTGTTAAAAAGTATTTATTTTTCCATATTTCTTTTCGGAATCATTCTTTTCTGCGTATTTTTGTTTTTTAAATTAAAGGGAAATCCAACAGTTACAAACGGTCATTTGTGGTTTGCTTTGGTTTTTGCAGCTATTGGGCTTGTAATAATGTTTTTCGCAACGAGATGGAGAATTATTGTAAATGAGAATGAGATGGAAATCCATCATCTGTTTCGAAGCAGAGAAACGCTTTTAATTTCAGAGATTGAAAAAGCAGAGACTGGAGACAGGGGACAGATTGAAATATTTAAGAATGGGAAAATAGTGACGACGGTGGATGGACTTGTGGATAATTATGGCCGATTTAAGAAAACATTGGGTCAGTATGGAAAATTAAAATAGTGTAGCGAAAGATATAGCAGGGAGCAGGGAGGTTTATCATGGGTGAGTTTTCTGTCAATACAGGAAAAATAAGTAGTATAGCAGATATGTTGGAGCGACAGGCGAATGAACTGGAAAGTGCCGGAAGTTCTATTGATTCAGTGCGAAGAAATCTTAAAATTGATGGATCCGCAAAAGCCCAGGTGATGTCTGCGATGAAAACTACCAGCAATACGGTGAGAGACGAAGCGTCCGCAGCGTCCAGAATGGGTGCTGCTCTCAGGAAAATTGCGGAAACCTATCGCTCCACAGAGAATACGATTCTTGGAAGAATACAATCAGGCGGAGGAATGAGCGGAGACGGAAATAGACGAGGCGGAGGACGGGGAGAGTCCGGAAGAGGCAGTCAAAATGGAAATAACAGAAATTCCGGTGTATACAGTAATGATCCAGTAAACCTGAATACAGGTAACTTTATCCTGGATAACAAGGATCTTGAGATTGGCGGCGTTCGTCCTTTTGTGTTTGAAAGATTTTATAATTCCATGGGTTCGTTTTCGGGAATGCTGGGAAGTGACTGGAATTCATGCTTTGAGGTAAGACTTTCTCTGACTCCTGATTATATGTCCGGAGGAAATGTCTTTATTGTGCGGGAAGATGGCCGTGAAGAATATTTTGTCACAGCAGACGGAAAGAATTTTCTTTCTGTATCAGGTACTACCGCTGAACTGGAACGAGAGGGAAGCGAATATATCTATCGGACTCTTGAGGGAAATTTTTATCGTTTTGATGAGCAGGGAAAATATATCAGATTTGAAAATGCGCATCATGCAGGATTTAACCTGATTTATGACGATGGCCTTCTGGTCCGTGCGGAAAAAGATTCCGGAGAATTTTTTGAATTTTTCTATGATAGTCAGGGCCTTTTGGCTTCCATGAGAGATCATACGGGAAGAAGCTGTCAATATGTGTTTGAAGATGGGCATTTGCGTAAAGTAATACTTCCTGACGGTCATGCATATCAGTATTTTTATAATCAATATGGGAAAATCAGCCGTGTTTTGAATCCACGGATAGTGGATGCGGTGGAAACAGAATATGATGATCTTCACAGAGTAGTCTATCAGAAATTTGCTGATGGAACGACAAACCGCTTTGAGTATCATGATGCTGAACAGGCAGTAGTCATGATTGAGAGGAATGGAAGCAGAAGTGTTCATTATCATAATGAAAAATATCAGAATGTTCGCAACGTATATTCAGACGGAGAAGAATGTTTTGCGTATAATGATCGGGGACTGAAGACAGTTGTTGTCGATAAACTGGGCAATACTGCCCGCTTACAATATGATAACAAAGGTAATATGACTGGAATTCTGATGCCGGACAAAACGAAAATTGCGGCTACTTATAATCAGCAGAATCGTCTGTTAACCTTGTCTGTTAATGGAAAAAAGAAGATTGTCAATCAATATAATTCTTACGGAGATCTGATCAGTGAAGAAGACGGCCTAGGGAGAAAAAAGATGTATTCGTACGATGAATCCGGACAGGTCACAGAAGTCAAAATGCCGGATGGAACAGTGATAAAGGCTGTTTATGATGAGCGGGGAAATCTCAGCTCTGTAAAGAATACAGATGGAGGTGTGCAGCTGTTCCGGTATGATGCTCTGAATCAGATGATAGAGCATACAGATGCTCTGGGAAGGAAAAACAGTTTTATTTATGATCTGAGAGGAAGGCTCATCTCAGAAACAAGAGCGGATGGAAGCAGTAAGCATTATCAGTACGATGAATGGGGAAATATAGTTTCCGTAACAGATTATGACGGAAGTGTGACTACTGGAGTCTATAATGAGAATAATCGTCCTGTCACGCTCACAGATGCAGCTGGAAGAACTACGTATCTGGAATATGATTCCATGTGGAATGTGGAAAAAGTTACATTGCCCAATGGTGGAGTATTCCGGTATCTGTATGATGAAAATAATCGTCTGCAGACAGTATGGGATGCTGAAAATAATAAAACCTGTTATACATATGATGCCTTAGGAAATGTCCTTACCCGTACAGATGCTGAGGGCAATGAGACAGAGTATACATGGGATTCCAATGGGAATTGTATAAAAATTACGGCTGCGGACGGAACTGCCGCGGAATTCGGATATGATGCGCACGGAAATGTGATTTATGTGAAAGATACGGAAGGAGTAGAACTTTTCCGGACATTTGACGAAGCAGGACAGATAATCAGAGAGGAAGACAGCCTGGGCCATATAAGAAGCTATTCCTATAATGAGGCAGGGGATATGACAGGAATGGTGGATGAAAAGGGCCGCAGGACAGTATATCGGTATGTCAAAGGACTGCATAAGGTCGAAGAGATTCTAAATCCTGACGGAACAAAGAAATGTTATTCCTATGATTTGAATGGGAATTTGACTGCATATACAGATATTTATGGCGTTACTTTGCATTATGAGTACGATGAACTAAATCGTCTAGTTTCTCTTCAGAGTGCAAACGATAACAGGATGGAGTATTTCTATGATCTTTCTGGAAGAATAACAGCAGAAAAAGATTTTAATGGAAATATTATAAAATATGAATATTCACCTGCAGGCCAGCTGACTGCGGTGGTGGATGCACTTGGAAATATTACCCGGTATTCTTATGACGAAATGGATGAATTGATTGGAATTTTAAAGGAAGTTCCAGGTTCTGACGAATCAGTGCGAATTGCATACGAGCGTAATCGTATGGGACAGATTACCAAGGTTACTGATGCTCTGGGAAATATTGAGACATATCGATATAACGGCTTGGGTAAGCTGATCGAAAAGATAGATCGGGGCGGTCTGAGTACCTGTTATTCCTATAATTCAGTCGGTCTTTTGCGGGGTGTAAAATGGGCGGATGGAAGACAGACAACCTACGGGTATGATTCTCTGTGTCGGCTGAATGAAGTTCAGGATTGGACCGGGGTTACCAGGATGAAATATGACGGTATGGGTAACCTCCTGAAGATTATTTATCCGGATGAAAAAACACTTTCCTTTGATTATAATTCCAGCGGATACAGAACCGCGGCAAGATATCCGGGTGGAAAGCAGGTGTTTTATCAGTATGATACGTTTGACAGATTGGAGAAGGTAATTCAGGATGATCTCTCCATTCTGTATACATATAATCAGGCAGGAGACGTTTCCTCCAGGACTTTGTCCAATGGCTCTGACATTCAGTATCAGTATAATGAGCGGGGAATGTTGTCCGGGATGACACATAGGGATGTTCAGGGGATCCTGGATCAGTTTTCTTTCGGATATGATCTCTTTGGCAGAAGAAATCAATATGGTGTTTACCGTCGGGATCATCCGCAGGATAACGGTAATTATGAATATAATTATGATGGAGCAGGTCATCTGCTTAATGTGATAAAGGATCATCAGGTAATTCGCGAATATTCTTATGATGCTCTTGGCAACAGAAAAAGAATGAGAACATTTAATCCTCTGACGAACCAGTTTGAGAATACGGATTATGAATATGATCTTCGTGGTGGATTACTGAAAATGTCAGGAGCCGGTTTTTCCGAGGAGTTCAGGTATGATCAGCGGGGAAATCTGACAGAACAGTTTAAAAATGGAACATTTAGAAGAAAATATGAGTACGATGCTTTGAATCGTCTGGCGGAGGTACAGACCTGGGAAGGAGAAAAGGCAACGTACCAGTATAATGGCCTCGGTTACCGGACAGGAATGAGCTGCCTTCGGAAGGGTAAAGAAACTGCGGTTTCATATCTTCAGGATTATAGTCGAGTTTACGATAATCTGGTGGAAAAGACGGAAGGAAATCACTCGGAAGCGTATATCTGGGGAAATGGGCTGGAAGGCTTTGCTGCAGAGAACGGCGCTTATGGAGGGTTTTTGACAGATCCTCTGGGAAGCGTTTTAAGAAAATTCGACAGGAATGGAAGCCTTTTCGTAGAGAATTATGACGAGTTTGGCAATCCATCTCTGGATGAGTATAAGGGAGAAAACTGGTTTGGTTATAATGGATTTTTATTTGATCCCGTAGCAGGCACATATTTTGCCCAAGCGAGACAGTACCGCAGCATGACAGGAACCTTCGATGCTATGGATCGCTTTGGTGGGGATATTACCATGCCGGATACAATGAATCCATATATCTACTGTATTCAGGATCCGTTCAGTCATACAGATAAAACAGCATACTGGTTTGGGCTAGATGATTTAATTGCGGCAGGTGTTGGAGCTCTCGGCGGGATGGCCGGTCAGTTTGTCAGTGATATGGTTGATAGTATCTCAAGCGGAGAGTTCAAAGTGTCCTCATGGCAGGAGTATACAGGGGCTGCCATTGGCGGAGCTGCGGGAGGCGTAGCCACTCTTTATGGAGGGCCGATTGTTGGCGGAGCCGTATCCGGAGCAGTGGGTACTCTCACTGCAGAAGGGTTAACCTGGGCATCAGATCCTGAGGGATACAAGGAATCATTCTGGGATGTTTTGGGGAAAACGCTGGTTGATGCCGGAATGGGTGCTTTAAGCGGTGCAGTAGCGAAAGGGATGGAAAAGCTTGCGAATGCTAAACCCGTGCAGAAGCTCATATCTAAAATGAAAAATGGAGGAAAGGCTTTAAACTGGATTTCGGATAAGATTTCGGATATTGCTGCCGGAAGATCTGACACGCAATGGTCGCAGGTTACAAGAATATTAAAAAATCAGCATTTGGCCATTGGAAATAACTCTGCTCTGAAGGAGAAACTGTTTTCTCTTATGATTAATGGTGTGCATACCTATCTGCTTCAGGAGCTTTTGGAGCAGCTGAATCCAATTAGTATATTCTTAGATTCTATATCGGACTGGCTTAAGGATATGCTGGGACTAAATGACGATGGTACAGTATGCGCGGCGGCTTAAAACGGCGATGAAAAAAATAAATTTTCGGAAAATAAAAAGAAATACCATGAACTGACAGAGGTTTTGACGCACATGAGAATGTGCGTTGAAGCCGTTCTGTCGTTTCGGGAACAGAAAAAATACAGGTGATACAGGCGAATAAGGGGGATTTATGGACTGGTTGTCGGATGAACTCCTGTTTTTTGGCGGGACGGGTGTTGCGGTGGGCTCTCTGCTCCTGACACTGATTTATTCTTTGTTTTCACATATGGCAAAGAAACGCCTGAATGCGAAGCTGGATGAGGAATATGGAGAAAAGATCAGGGATCAGAGGTAAGAGGGACTGAAAAATGTCACAGGTAATTGCTTCAACTTACGAGATTATTAAAGAAATCGGCGCCGGAGGCGGGGGCGTCGTTTATCTGGCCCGGCATTTGCGGCTGGAAAAAACGGTGGTTCTGAAAGCGGATAAAAGAAACGCCTCTGCGAAATTGACCAGCCTGCGCCGGGAGGTAGATGTTCTGAAGGAATTAAGGCATCGGTATATTCCTCAGGTATATGATTTTTTTGTTTACGAGGGCACTGTGTATACAGTGATCGACTTCGTAGAAGGAGAAAGCCTGAATAAACCTTTGAAGAGGGGAGAACGGTTTTCTCAGCCTCAGGTGATCCGCTGGGCGATACAGCTGCTGGAGGCCTTGTGTTATCTTCACAGTCCTACTCACGGAGATCCGCCCAGAGGGTTCATACATGGAGATATCAAGCCGGCGAATATTATGCTGACTCCCGGAGGAGATATCTGTCTCATAGATTTTAATATTTCCCTCGCTCTGGGAGAAGACAGGGTGGTGGGTTACAGTCCCGGTTATGCTTCCCCGGAGCATTACGGACTGGATTTTTCCGCAGTCAGCGTCACGTCCCGGAGCTCTGTGACCGGTCAGAGTACATCGGAGAGAAGAAGATCCAGATTTCGCCTGGACAGCAGAACGGGCGGGCAGACAGGAGGAAGCCGCGGGGGACTGACGGAGGATTCCGGTGAGAAGTCCCGTTCCGGCGAGGGGATCGCCGGTGATTCGGGGGGAAGTGCGCCTCTTTCTTCTTACCGGAGTTCGCAGGTTACATCCGCGAAGAAAAAGATCCTGCCGGATGTACGGTCCGATATTTATAGTCTGGGCGCTACGCTGTATCATTTTCTCTGCGGCGTTCGCCCGGCGAGGGACGCCCAGGAGGTAGTTCCCCTTTCGCCCCGGGATTTCAGCCCGCAGATCGTGAAGATCATCACGAAAGCCATGAATCCCAATCCCGAGCTGCGCTATCAGACTGCGGAGGAAATGCTGAATGACTTTACGCATCTGAGAGAGCGGGATGAACGTGTGCGGAAAAGAAGAAGGAGAAATCTCTGCGTTTATTCTCTTCTTTTCTTCCTGTTTGCTGCGGGAGCAGCCTCTTCCTTCATAGGACTGAAGAGAATGCAGGTGACGCAGGAATGGCTGAAGCTGGCGGAGTATTCGGAGAAAGCCCTCCGGGAAGGAGATACGGCTGCAGCTGTGGATTATGCCATGCAGACTTTTCCGGAAAAAAAGGATATCCTGCATCCGGCGGGGATTGCCGAAGGACAGAGAGCGCTTACGAATGCTGCGGGAATTTATGATCTCTCTGATGGATACAGGACATATGGAACCGTGGAACTGCCCTCCCAGCCGGTGTTTATGGAAATTGCTCCTGACGGCAGGACGGCGGCCTGCGTGTATTCCTGGGCTGTCAGGATTTTTGATACGGTAACCTGTGAGGTGCTGGCTGATCTCCCTGCAGAGGAATCTGCGCTGGCGGAAGTGAGGTATCTGGATAATGACAGGGTGATCTATGCCGGACCGGGAGGAATCCGGGTATACGATTTCCGAAGTAATAAAGAAGTGTGGTGCGGAAATCCGGCCACGGCTATTGCCGTTTCCGGGGACGGAACGAAGGCGGCAGCATTATATAAAGATGAGGGATTCGCTACGGTTTACGATGTATCCGATGGAAATATTTTATACACCGTAGATTTCCAGGGAAAACATCAGTGGACTGCGGTAAATGATGTTTATGTGAATCCGGAGGACGATATCTTTTCCCTGAATGACGACGGTACTTTACTGGGAGTCAGTTTTCTTGACGGATCGCTGAAGATCTTTCGGCTGGAATCGGGAAAAAGCGTGACCCTGTGCAATGATAAATCAGGATTTACCTGTTTTGAGGGAGGATTTTACCGAAACTGTTTCGCCTTTTCCGCCAGCGGTGCGCAGGGGTCGGCGGCTGTCTTCATTGATACGGAAACCATGGAGCAGATACAGGGTCTGATGAATGAAGAGTATTCCTATGGGGTGAAGGCCGATAAATCAGGCATTATTGTTCGGAAGGGCGGGGCAATCATCGGTTTTGATCCGGAAACAGGGGATGTTGCTTCTCTAGTGGAAACGCCGGAAACAATTTTGCGTTTTGACACAGACGGCGTGCATATTCTGGTTATCACGGAAGAAGGCTTCCGGATTTATGACCGGAATGAAAATCTGCTGGAGAGTGTCGAGAGTGATAACAGCTGCGATCTCATAAAGATTTCTCAGGGGACGGCTCTTATCGGGAGCTGGGATTCTCCTGCCGTTCGGATACTGAAATATGAAAATCATCAGGAGAATGAACTGTTTGCCTACGATCCGTCTTATATTCATGATGAAGCGCGGAGAAGTCAGGACGGGCAGAGGATCATGCTGTTTACCTGCAAGAATTTTCGCGTTTATGATATTCAGGGAAAGATGATCGCGGAGGTTTCCATTCCTCAGCCGGATCAGGTGTATGATACGCAGTATGTGAGAGATTCTGAAGGGACCCGCCTGGAGGTGATTTATAACGACGGAAAAATATTATGGTATGACGGCGGGGACGGCACACTTCTTTCTCAGGAGCAGGGAGAGCCGCCGGATCTTGAAATGAACGAGGAATTTGAAACAGAGCAGTTTCTGATAAAATCTCCCGTTCACGGAGCTCCGGAGGTTTATGACCGGAAGACCGGAAAACTGCTGTATCATCTGGACGAGGACGGATATCTCACATATGTGACTCAGACAGATGAAGGAGTAGTGCTGCAGTATATATCGGACGGAGACTATTATTATGGTCAGCTGATGAATGAAAAAGGTAAAATTATCGCGGATTTGCCTTATCTCTGTGACGTGGTGGACGGAACTTTTATTTTTGATTATCCCACCGGAAACATGAGGCAGTCGCGCGTTTACCGTATAGATGAAATAAAAGAAATTGCGAAGGAGCAGAGAGGAGTAATGAAAAATGCGTGAATTGAAAAAAGCATTGTCAGTTCTTCTGGTATTGGCGCTTGTTATGGCGGCAGTGTTAAGGCCTGATTTTTCCGTCTCAGCAGAGGAGAGCGGGGATTCTCAGACTGTTCAGGAGGAGACTACTGAGGAAACTGCGGAGGACTCTTCGGATGAAGAGGAAGCAGAAGAAACAGATTCCGATGATGCAGAGGGGGAAGATTCCGCTGATTCAGAAACGGGGGAGGACTCCGGGGAGGAAGCGGAGCATTCGGAAGCCGGAGATCAGGAACAAACAGAGGATCCGGAGGCCGGAGATCAGGAACAGACAGAAAATCCGGAAGGAGACGCTCAGGAAACGGAAGCCGGAGAAGAGGGAGACTCCGGGGAGGAAAATCCGGAGGGCAGCGGAGAGCAGCAGCCTGAAACCCCGGAAAATGGAGATGAAAACGGGGATTCTGAAACGGATACACCGGAAGAGGAAGACAAAACGGAGGAAGATCAGTCAGAGGAAGGCGATGAAAACGAAGAAAAGGAACCGGAGGCTTCTCTGGAAACGATAGACGGACTTCAGCTGGCATTTGAGGAACTGGTGAACGAAGACTTGGAAGCCATATCGTTATCTGCGCTTTTAGGGTATCTCCGTGACAGCGATGGGAATGCCGTGTATATTTCCGATACCGCATCCACTGTATGGATTCGTATTAAGGATTCGGCGGAAAATATTGTGTTTGATGAGAATTATGGCCTGGATTCCGGAGCGGTCCTGGATCTTCGGCAGTATATCGTTATGCCGGGGTACACTATGGAACTGACTGCCGGAGCAGGCGAGCGGCAGGCCCCCGGAAACACCCGGTATATGGTGAAGATGGGGATGGATGGTGAGGCGACAGAACCCGCATCACTTCTGCCGTTGGAGGAAGTGCATGCAGACCTGACTTACATTCGATATGAACCGGTGATGAAGGTGAGCGATATACTGGCTGCTCTGAGAGACAAGGATGGAAATGCGGTCACTTATCCTGAGACATATACAACGGTATGGAAATGTGATGAGTATGCGGATACATATCTTGAGGTTGGGAATGAATACGAAATAGATTTGTCAAACTACAACAGCTATGATAATCCCCTCGAGTTTATTATAGGAAGCGGAAAACAGCTGGATTCGGGCAATAAGCGTTATTATGTCGATGTCTATTCAGAAGCTGCGTATGATGTAACTCCGAGATATCAGTTGTTTAATCAGGACAGTGAAGAAATCGGTAAAGATGCGGGAACTGTTGTTGCGGTATGGGATGATGGAAGAGAGAAAACTCTGACAAAATGGGCGGTTCAGGGTTACCAGCCGGAAAGCGCATACTTTTTAACAATGCATATTGATCTGCCTCAGACTTATATACTTCTGGAGATGAATATATATAATGATTCAGGTTACCAGAAGTTGATTTCGGGAGAAGAGGATACCCCAATAACAGATCAAATATTGAATAGCAGATACACGATTAATTCTGAAAGTAATACATTTTATATTGTATATAAGAATAACAAAACGGGGAAAAGATATGATGAGGCTACTCAGGAGGTATCATTTGAGATAGTAAAAAATGGGTATACTGTATCTGCGAAATTATATAAACGTACTGATAATAAATTAGCAGAAGCGTCATCGCCATATTATGATACATCTATCCAATTACAATCTGGTACAGATGTAATAGCAAACCGGGGTATACCTGTTTGGTTGAGGGATGGATATGTAGAGTCGGGAGAATATTATTGTGTTTTGAATGTCGCAGATTCGTTTGGAAATGATGTAAATAGTTTTCTGACAGGAATTGTAAAAGGACCATTTACTACCTACGATGAAGCGTATGAGGAGGCTAAACACAATAACCTAATGTCTCAGATGATACAATCTGGTCAGGAAGTACTTGGGTATCCTTCAGAGTATAGTGAAGGTGGTGTTGATTTTACCTTGATTTTTGCTGATCAATCTATTTCAAACATTCATGTTTATATTTCTGATACTCAAAAACCAAATTTCTCTGGTGGAAAATTGCAGACCATTGCTGAGAATGGACAGAAAGAAAATGTCGGATATGTGTCTTCTATATTGGGAACTCCACGGGTGTATTCCTATACTTTGTATCCAGGATATTCTGCTTCGAAAAAGTATTATTATCAATTAGTTATATCCAGTCCTTCTTATGAGGGAAGGAGGGAAGACTCTGTTGACATGGCTGTAGTTGGTCATTTTAATACGGAAGAGGAGGCCATGGGAGCAAAAGCACATGATATCAAGTATAGTCTTCTGGGAGACGGATACCTGGCTGATTATAGCGAAGGAGTTGATTTTACTGTATTTTTTGAAGAAGGATTGGTATATTCGTTTACAGTAAAAGCAGTTGCTAATACATATGATTCGGATCTGTACGGAGACTTTGTTATTAGGGGCGTAAAGGATGCTGAGGGGCGGCCTCTGGATGCGTACATTGTAAATACTGAGAAAGGTAATGTAGATTCGGAATTTGATAATGGGTATTGGTCAATTTTTATTAACGATTCAACTGCTGATTTGAAGGAGCTGAAACTTGAGTATGATATATACAGTAACGAAGGAGAAGAAGGCAATAAGGCACTGTACTTTGCAGACGAAAATGGAGGAGCAGGTCAGATTGTTGATGACACTACAAAGATAAACTTTGACAATGGAAATCTGGTTCAATTTGTTCTGGCTATTAGTGAAGGAAATAAAACTTCCGTATTGAAGAACTATTGGGTGAAGGTTGTTAAAGTGTCGGATGAGCCTCAGCTGTATGTAGCTCCTGGTCCATCTGATGAAACTGGTGAATACCGTGAAGTTTTTCTGGATGAACGACATAACTATAAACATGATATTTTAATAGCTAATCTTGGTAACATGGACTTGACTGGTTTGAAAGTAAGTTTGGAAGCTGTAAACTGTAAGTTGGATGATTACTGGACGGTTGGCGGAGACGGTAACAATACGCTTAAACCCTATAATGATGCTGACTCGAGTGAGCCGCAGATGGGCAAAATAACATTGATTCCTGTCGATGAGAAGTGTGGTATTATCAGCGGCACTCTGACTATTTCAGCAGATAATCTGGAAAAACCTGTAGTGATTCAGCTGAGAGGATTTGCTCAAAGTCCGCAAATTACGACTGTAAAACTGGGAAAGGGCGAGGAAGAAAACGGAAAGGCGGTCATGTGGGTACCATATCAATGCATCCTGACGACAAACTGTACCGAACCGATTAAACCTAGCTTCCAGATTATAGATGGAGGGCTTCCATCAGGAGTGGAGTTTAATATTGAGACGGGTGAAATTTATGGAGTTCCTCAGGAAATAGGTACGTTTACCTTCAAAGTACAAGCAACGTTTACTGCCACAGGATACGATTATAAATTTGATCCTTTTGAATCTCCGGATTACACGCTGGTGGTCGAAGAAAATTCAGATAAGAATGCTTATACAGCTTCGGACAGTAACTATGAGGTAAAGCTTCCTCTTGGTGAAGATGAGAATGGGGATTATCATTTTATGGTAAAGGATCTGGATAAAGAATTTGTATCTTGGGGTCCTTTTGAAGAATTTAAAAAGGTTTTCCTCAATGGTGATCAGCTTGGAGCAGGAGAGTATGATGCAGACGAAGGAAGCACCAAAATTACTCTTCGAAGACAGACGCTTGAAAACAGGGCGAGCAAAACGGGTAGAAATACGCTTGCGGTTGAGTTCCGTAATACTGCTAATGAAATGCATCGAACCGCCCAGAATTTCTATCTGGATATTCAGGAAGATCCGCCCTATGTTGATCCTCAGCCGACGACAGAACCTGTACCTACGACGGAACCCGTACCCACAACGGAACCTATACCTACGACTCAGCCGGTGCCGACCACACAGCCGACGCCTACCAGAGTGCCGGAACCCACATCAGCTCCGGCACCGACTGTGACGACTGCACCGCAGCCGAGTGGAAGTCCGCAGCCCAGCGGAAGTCCGCAGCCCAGCGGAAGCCCGCAGCCCAGCGGAAGCCCGCAGCCTAGTGGAGCACCGCAGCCTAGCGGAAGTCCGCAGCCTAGCGGAAGTCCGCAGCCTAGTGGAGCACCGCAGCCTAGCGGAAGTCCGCAGCCCAGTGGAACACCGCAGCCGAGTGGCAGTCCGCAGCCTACCGGAAACCCGGATGTGAGCGGAACACCGCAGCCTACCGGAAATCCGGATGTGAGCGGAACACCGCAGCCTACTGAAAACCCGGATGTGAGCGGGACGCCGCAGCCTACCGCAACACCGACGGAAGTCAATTATGTGAATTGTGCAATACGTTTAGTTGATGCTGACGGAAATCCTCTGGTGACCCGAACTCTGGAACTGCATTCTGATCCGGTGACCTCCACCACAGATGTAAATGGTCTTGCCGGATTCGGACATGTGGAATTTGGAACTCATTCCATTTACGTGAAGGATGAAAATGGAAATATTGCGGCATCCAACAGCTATACCATTCAGCCGGGTGATGCCTTATCCATGGCTGCAAACGTGATCACAGCTGTCCGTGGTTCCTCGGTTACGATCAATATGACGTATGCCGACGGAATTCTGACTCTTGATTCTGTTCAGGAGGGAATTCAGTCCAAGATTGCTCCTCAGACAGGAGACGAATCCATGCCCGGATTATGGGCGATTCTGATGCTGGTATCTCTGGGAGCAGTGATTGTGGTCAGCAGACGCAGAATGTCCAGATAATGGACCATAAGCTTCATTCACACAGTTTCATGTAATGTAAAACTACAGGATACTGTTTCGGAAGCAGAAATGCTTTTGAGACGGTATCCTGTAGTATCATCAGGTGAAAAAAATAATTTACGGAGCAGCTATTTCATTGCGGGAAGGAGGACAGATATGGCAGATGTACAGAGAGTGTCCTGTGATTCTATGAAAAGAGATTCGGAGTCCCTGTCGGAAGCGCTGAGGGATATTCCCCAGACGATTGACCGGCTGCAGGCGTCCATGCGGAAACTTAGTCAGTGCTGGGAGGGGCCTGCCTGGGAGGCTTTTCAGATGCAGGTGAACAGAGATATTCAGAATATGTATGAGGTATACCGGAGCCTCGTGGAGCTTCAAAAAGCGATCGGGAAAGGCAGGGATACCTATCTTCGCACAGAGCATGATGTTTATACGGATATAAAATCGCTGTGGATCTAGGAGGGAGAATGAAGTATGAGCACAACATCCGGAATGCGGCTGAAGGTGAATACCCTGGAGCTGACGGACATATCCTCGGAGGTGGAGGAGCATATAAAAGCTATGAGGCAGAGCTTCAGTGAAGCGGAGCGTATCGTTAACAGAAGCAGTTCGTACTGGGAAGGGGAGGGGCAGACCTCCTGTCTGCAGGCCTTCCGCAGAAAATGTGACTCTGTTGAGGAGGCTCTGAGACGGTTTTCTGACAACGTGACAAATCTCAGAACAATTGCAGGCGTCTATGAAACAGCTGAGTCGGCCGCGGCGGAAGCAGCCGGCGGGCTGCCGGACGATGTGATTGTTTGATGCATATATTGTATACTGCGGAGATACCTGAAATGGAGGATGGGAATGGGAAAATCAGCGGACAATATTTATATGAATTATCAGGCGATGAAGCAGCGGGCCAGCCGGCTGGAGGAGCTTGCGGATGAGCTGAAAAGGATCGCGGAGAACGAAATCGCATGTCACGCTTCCGACAGAAGCTCATGGACCGGAGACAGCGGGGACGTATGCCGTGAAAAACTGACCAGGCTGGAAAAAAATGTAAATAAACGCGCGAAGGAGCTGGAGAATGCGGCGAAGTCACTGCGCACCGTGGCGGAAAGGCAGTATAAGCTGGAGATGATGCTGGTATCCATAGTTTCCTGAGGATAAGAGGAATCGCGATGAAAAAGGAAAAATTAAAGCACTATCTGATGGGGGTGATGATTTTGGCAGCTGTTGTAACAGAATTAAGCGGATGCAGCAGTCCTTCCCTGAGAAAAAAACAGGCGGCGGAAGCTCTGCAGCAGAAATATGGAGAAGAATTTGAGATCAGCGCGTATAAATCGGAGGGACTTCTGGATGATTATTATACGGTAATCGCTTACGCAGCGGAATATCCGGATTTACCGTTCAAAGCATCAGTCAATACAAAGACGGGAAATGTTTCGGATGCTTACGTTGCAAAAAGACTGTGCGACAGAATTTCGGATAAAATCAGCCTGAATCTCGGATCGCTGGAAACGGATTACTATGTTTATACAGAAACCATGCTGGACGGCACAGCCGTCACGGATGCGATGGTGACTCTGGAGGACTTTATGAAGGAAGGTCCCGGAAACAGGTTTACGGTTTATTTGTTCATGAACAGGGAAGGCGCTGCCGTACAGAATATTGTGTCGGCGTTTGGAAATATACTGAATGATCTTACGGAAATGAGCGGGACGGTATGTCTTTATCTGGCGGATGAAGAGATGCTGGCAGGCGTGCAGGAATATGTCACATCCCATGACAATACCCACAGTGAATTTGATGAGATGACAGAAGAAGCGTATATCGGTTCGGTCAGTTTTGAGAATGGCAGAATATCTCTCACGGAAAATAATCTGAAGGAAATGGCAGGTGATCGTCTATGAGTTACACGGATGCGGAGATGCTGATGGCGACACAGGTGGCTTATCTTAATGTGGACGGAAACGGACGGGATATGCATGTGAATGTGGGGGATCTGGTAGATGCGGTACTGAAACAGTATGGAAGATATGATGCCTCCACCGGAACGTACGCCTTAAAAGAGGGAATCGATGGTATCCAGAAGCAGCAGTTTGAAACAGCGCAGAATATTGTAAATTTAAGTGAGCAGAACAATACGGTTTCATGGAGGCACTGGACGATCACAGATACCTGCAGCAGAGAAGATACCAGCGGATATTACAGCTGTCTGATCGATACCGGCGACGGAAATGCCATCGTGGGTACCAGGGGAAGCGAAAGCTATGACAGCGAACAGGTGCTGAAGGACTGGGTGGCAGCCGATGCGCTCAGGATGAATAATGAACTGACCGATCAGCAGGCTGATGCGACCAGATATATGGAATACATATATAAAAAGTACGGGGACAGGTATGAGCATTTTTCCCTTACCGGGCATTCGCTGGGAGGCTCCCTTTCCACCCATTCTGCAATTTCTGCCCCTGAGGGAATGCAGGATAAAATCGATCAGGTAATCAGCTTCGACGGACCGGGATTTTCGGATGAATATCTGAAAAAGTATGAAGGAGGAATCAGCCGGGTACGGAATAAACTGACGCATTATGAATACAGCTGGGTGGGGAGCCTTTTAAATCAGCCGAAGGGTATTCATAACAGAATCATAAAGGCTCATGATGATCAGGAAAGCAGCGATGTGTTTTTGCCGCAGCTTGTCAGACATCATACCAGAAATATAGAGTTTGATGCCAATGGAAACGTTCAGGACGGAGAGAGAGGTTTTCTTCAGACCTCTTTGAGCCTGATAAGCAAAACTCAGGAAAACGCTCCCTGGGTCTGGCAGTTTACTCATTTTAAATCTTTTCTGCTGTCAATTATGGCCGCTTATATTTTCAGCGTGGGGGAACAGGTTCTGAAGAAGCTGAGCGAAGTGGTGGAGACCGTGAAGGAAAAAGCGAACGAATTGTATAATGCCTATCTTTCTCTGTCGGTTTCCGGAAACTATGAAGTTCATATGAGTGAAATCGGCCGTATGATGGATGATCTGGAACGCGCGCAGCGGAATATGGACAGAATTGCCGATCAGGTAAGAGAGATAAAACGGGATCTGCCATACGATTCCATCAGCGCATTTTATTATAAAAGCCTTCTGGGAAGCATTGCCAGCGGTATCGAGTCGGAGGGAAGGAAGGCGGATAAGATTTCCAGAACAGTGGACAGGGCTGTTCATAAGTATAATCAGGGTGACCAGGAGGTTTCGTCCATTATGCCGCCGGGATGATCTGGCCATCTCATCAGCGCCGGGCTGTTCGGGGATTCAGCGTCCGGCAGCTGGTGAGCATTTTGAATTTATCTGATCACGAGAGGGTATAAATATGGAGGAGACTGTTTTTTCACAGGAGTATGAGGTAAAGCAGAAGGTAAAAGGAAACAGGTACCTGATTATCATCGACGCCGACGGAAAGCTCCGGGAAATTTCCCTGGACTCTTTTCGGAAGGAAAGTCTGCTTTTGGGAAGGGATCCGGGAAAGTGCGAGATCGTGATTCCCTTCGCGTGGGTTTCCAGGGTGCATGGAAAGTTTCTCCTTAAAGGAGAAAAGGTTTTCTTTGCGGATGCGGACAGCCTGAACGGCACTATTCTGGATGTGGACGGGTACCGCAGGTTTATAAATGGAAACAAAGAATACTGCGAACTGCACAATGGCAATATTCTGCGGATTCAGTCTGAACAGAGCAATGCCGGGAATTCTGTGATGCTGCTGTATGTGAACAGAAATGACGCGGGGGTCTGGAGCCGGATCTCTCTGCTGAAAGGGGATGTCACCATAGGACGTGACCGGAACAGCAGTATTGTATTGTCCCATCCCGGCGTATCCCGCTGTCATGCGATGATAAAGAGGCAGGAGAAGGGATTCGTTCTGATAGATCATAACAGTATGAACGGGATACTGGTGAACGGACAGCGAATAGAAAAAATCAGAAGGCTTGAGGAAAAGGATGTTATTCAGATCCTGAACAGTACTCTGATCTATACGGACAGTACGATCCTGTATAAAAGCTCTGTCAGAGGAATTCATATCGAGGTGAATGACCTGAACAAATATGTGGGAAAGAATAAAAAGATTCTTGACCGGGTGAACTGCAGGATAGAAAGCAATGAATTTGTGGCGGTCATTGGAGGTTCAGGAGCAGGTAAAACCACATTTATGAACGCTGTAAACGGGTTTGACAGAAATGTCCGGGGGAATATCACCTACAATGGGATCAATCTCAGAAAAAACTTCAGCGAATTAAAAAATCTGATTGGCTATGTGCCTCAGGAAGACATCATATATGAGAACCTTACCTTGAGAAGTATGCTTTATTTTACTGCGCGGCTCAAGATGCCGAAGGATACGTCGAAGGAGGAGATCAGCGAGAGGATCGACCGGGTTCTGGATATGGTGGAGCTGTCGGAGCATCAGGATACCTTTATACGCAAGCTGTCCGGAGGACAGAAAAAACGGGCAAGCATAGCTGTAGAACTGCTGGCGGATCCCAGCGTATTTTTTCTGGACGAGCCCACCTCCGGTCTGGACCCCGGAACCGAGCAGAAATTAATGATCACGCTGAGTCGTCTGGCCAAAACCCAGGGGAAGACCATCGTTATGGTTACTCATACCACGCAGAGCCTTCAGCTGTGCGATAAAGTCATTTTTATGGGTAAGGGCGGGCGTATGTGCTTTTGCGGTACGACAGAACAGGCAAAAGCTTTTTTTCACACAGAGGATCTGGTGAGCATTTACAACATGATCTTCGAGAATCCGAAGGAATGGGCGGAGAAATACGATCATCTCGCATCCCTGGAGGACGAGGGAACGAATCTGAAGATGGATGGCGGCGATGAGAACGACGGGCCGGGGGCGCTTCGCAGACCTGTGAAGCATGTTCTGATCGGGCAGGTGCCGGTGCTTCTCCTGCGCTATGTGAAATTAATCTGCAACGACTTCCCGAGACTGATGCTGCTATTTCTGCAGCCGGTGGCCATAGCGGTGCTTCTGGCCATTGTGGCGAATGAGAATGTATTTAAAATATTCGAGGATACCAGGTCTGTTCTGTTTTCCCTCAGCTGTGCTGCCATATGGATCGGGCTTTTTAATTCCATTCAGGAAATATGTAAGGAGCGGGCGATTCTGAAAAGGGAGTACATGGGCAATCTGAAACTGCCTTACTACATATTATCCAAATTTATGGTGCAGACTGTCATCGGACTTCTGCAGGCATTTTTGATCGTGACGGTATTTACTGTTACTGTGGGCAGTCCGGATAAGGGGATTTTGTCTGCGTCGCCTTTCGGGGAAATTCTGGTTACTGTGTGGCTGACGATAGAAGCGTCCATGGCTCTGGGATTTGTCATTTCGGCGTTTGTAAAGAGCGGAGATAAAGCCATGACCATTGCTCCGTTCATTCTTATAGTTCAGCTGCTGTTTTCCGGAATTCTGTTTGAACTGAAGGGCGCAGGGGAATATATCGCTTATATCACCATCAGTAAATGGTCTGTGGAAAGCCTGGGAAGCACGGCAGATCTGAACAGCCTTCAGCTCCGGATTCAGGAGCAGCTGCCTAATGCGGAACATGAATTTCAGAAAATTTTCGAACACACGCAGGAGCATTTGCTTGGTCACTGGGGAATTCTTGCGGGAATGATGATTGTGTGCGCCGTGGTGTGTACGTTGATACTGAGGTCCCTTTCCAGGGATGGAAGATAGAAAAACGTTTTTTATGGAAGAAACGGATAAAAGGGTCAGTTAGTGCGGATTTATTGTGATTTGAAATTATGAATGTCAGGAAGGAAAAGAAAATGAAAGAATATTTTGTAAAAAAGAAAAGTTTTCCGGTATTGTTTTTATGGATTTTTATATTATGTATGCTGGCGTTTCCTGTAAAAGCATCCGCGGCGGGTACGATTAAGCTGTCTGGAGGCGTCTGCGAAAGCGAGAAGTCGATTTCGTTCAAAGCCAGTCTGAAGGCGCGCACTTCGGGCAGTTTAAATATCTATCGCGCCGCAAAGAGGGAGGATCTGAAAAAAGAATCATCCCTGATCAGTACGATTCAATATTCGGACAGCCTTTACTGGAATAAGAGCGAAGACTGGTACTGGCTGAACCTGGATAGCCGTAAGAATACGGTTCTGGAGCTTTATTCCAAACGGAATAAGCTATCCGGAAATGTAACCTTCTATGAAGGCCAGCTGCAGGAAAATACCATATATTATTATCAGATTGTGGATAAAAAGAAAAACGGAACCGTCCGCGCCAGATCAAACGTTTTGAAAATAGAGACGGTTCTGGATCCCGCCAGACTTGTAATGTGCTATGCCAAAACAAATTCATCTGTTGCGCTTTCCTGGACAAAGAATGCAAAGGCAAGCGGATATCTTATATATCGGAAAAGCGGGAGTCAGTGGAGTCTTGTAAAAAATATTACATCAGGAACAGTAACCAGTTATACAGATGCGACAGCGAAATCAGGAAGTACTTATTATTACAGAATCAGAGTATACTGCAGGTCCGGAGGAGTAACCCATTATGGAAAATATGGGGAGACTCGTAAAGTTGTGATGAAGAGTCCGACTGTGAAGGGCACTTACGTTCCGGGGAGCGTTTATGGCCCGTCGCTGAATTCTGCGAAGCTTTTGGAAGTCCGTCGTGTGGTTCAGGGTTTTAAAGATGCATTTATCACTGAAAAAATGAGCGATTACGAAAAAGTATACAATGCTTTCGGATATTTGCGGACAAACTGCAGCTATGCTTACCGGGGATGGCAGTACAATTCTGCCAATACCGCATGGGGCGCTTTAGTGTATGGAGAAGCACAGTGCTCCGGCTATGCAAGGGCGATGAAGGCCCTGTGTGACGCGATGGATGTCCCCTGTTACTATGTTCATGCTAATTCCAGCGCATCCAATCCAAGCCATCAGTGGAATTTTGTGAAAGTACAGGGAAAATGGTATATCGTGGATGCCCAGTCAGGAATGTTTCTTTTTGGTTCGAAGTCGTATCAGAATATGGCAGGAATGCGCTGGGATTCGTCAGGTTTTCCTGCGATTAGTGAGGAAAACCATCCGAAAGCATGGATTTACTTTTAAAAAACGTGCCTCACAAAGCCGGTATGAAGTGGCATGTTTTCAATATCCGAAACGGCAGGCTGTTAACAGTAAACGCAATTATGAGGAGCTTTACTCGTGGAATTATGGGTAAAGGATTTAAAACAGGTTAGATATCCCTGAAAATGTCTGTGGTGCATTTCATCTTTAAAAACGTGCATTTGGTCAGAATTTACCCTGCGGAGCGAAGAAAAAGTGTATGATTCAGTAAAAGTAAAGAAACTCATACGAGGAGGGTATTATTATGAAAAAGATGCGCAGAATCCTGATCTTTTTGCTGCTGCTGACGATCCTGATCCAGCCGTATAAGACTCTGAATGTATATGCGGCAAAGTCCGGGCCGACGGTCAAAACGGAAATGAGCTTTGAAGCGTTTGCGAAGGCAATCTGTGAGCTGATAAAAAAATATAATATTGATCTGGGCAATATAGGAGATATTACCGACAGATTTTTTTCAAAAAGACTGATCGTAAAGCTGAAAAACAGCAATCTCTCTTTTGACAAATATCATCCCCTGGCCGTAGTGAAGGGACCTCAGAATTTATGCGTGCTTCAGTTTTCTACAAAGGAAGAGGCGAAAAGCGCTCTGCAGAAACTGTCAAAATCTTCTGCGGTGAAGTTTGTAGAGGCGGACGGCGTCTTTTCAACAAACAGTGTTTCGTCAGAGGCCTCTCAGCATAAGTCCTGGGGCGTGGCAAAAATGAATGCGGACAGTTATGCAAATTATGTGTCTTCTGTGACAAAGCAGAGTATAAAAGTGGCGGTAGTGGATACCGGGGTTTCCAGTCATTCCTTTCTCAGCGGCAGAATAGCGGATGGAGGATATGACTTTGTGGGACTGGATTCGTCCCCTTCTGATCTGAACGGACACGGGACCCATGTGGCGGGAACGATTGTGGACTGTACGCCGGGATTAAATGTAAAAATACTGCCGGTTCGCGTTCTGGATCAATATGGAAGCGGTTATAATTCAGTGGTGGCGTCCGGTATCCGTTATGCGGCCGATCACGGCGCGAAGGTGATCAATCTCAGTCTTGGGGGAAGCGAAAGCAGCCTGGTGGATGAGATGATTACATATGCGGTGAATAAAGGTTCGACAGTAGTGGTCGCCGCCGGAAATGAAGGCTCCAGTACCAGCCGCTATTGTCCGTCCCACCTGAAAAGCGCCATTGTTGTGGGGGCTGTGGACAGTCAGAACAAAAAGGCATATTTTTCCAATACCGGAAGCTCTCTGGATGTGGTAGCTCCGGGAGTAGATATTACGAGCTGCGTGCCGGGAGGCGGATATGCGACTTACAGCGGCACTTCCATGGCCGCTCCTCATGTGTCGGCTGTGGCGGCTATGTTCCAGCTGGTTTATCCCGGTAAAACACCTTCCCAGATTGAGCAGCTGATTAAGGCAAATACAAAGGATCTGGGCGTTTCCGGATGGGATTCCTCCTACGGGAACGGTATTCCCAGTCTTGCCTCCGGGAATACGCCGCAGAAGGTGACCCTGAATAAAACCTCCGCTGCTCTGAAAGCAGGAAATGCCGTGACGCTGAAAGCTTCCGTGCTGCCGGCGGATGCAGATCAGGCCGTGACCTGGGAAAGCAGCAATACGGCGATTGCGGCGGTAGCGAATGGCAAAGTGGAGGCAAAGGCGCCGGGGACGGTCAGCATCACGGCGAAGACGAGCAACGGAAAAACGGCCGTATGCAAAGTTACAGTAACAAAGAAGACGGTAAAGCCCCAGGGGATCACACTGGACAGAGAGAGCGCGGCGATTGCCGCGGGGGAAAACCTGACGCTGTCCGCGACGATTACTCCTGCTGATGCCTCTAATAAGTCTGTTGCGTGGAGCAGCAGCAATCCTGCGATCGCTTCCGTGCAGAAGGGAAATGTAACAGGAAACGCTCCTGGTACGGCCACCATTACCGCAAAAACAGGAAACGGGAAAACCGCGAAATGCGTCGTTACGGTAAAAGCCGCGTCAGTTTCCATAAAACTGGATAAAGATTATTATACCTGCAAATCGGGAGAAAAACTGCAGATCAGAGCAGAGATCATTTTGCCGGAGAAGCCTGTCGTGAATCAGAGAAAGTATGTTCTGTATATAGCGAATATGGGCTATGGATGGAAGGAACTGGGTTCCTACAATATCTGCGGCGCTCAGAGCTGTCTGGAACCGAGAAATCCCGGCGTAACGGAAATTACTTCCTGTAATGTACAGGGGAATAAATTAATCGTGCATGCCGCAATTGATACGCGCGGCATGAAGGCCAGCGCGATTGTCCGATTATGTAAATTTGCCATTTTCCCGTATGATGATTTTAACGCAGGAAAAAGCCTGCATGATGAAATATTCTTTTTGAAGATACAGTGACGGGCGCAGGGTCTTCAGCTGAAATTAAAAATAGAGAGTCAGGGTGATAGAGGGATGAACATTATTACCATTGCTGTCTGTGACAGAAATGAACATGAGGCCGGTACGCTGCAGAAACATCTGGAACAGCTGATTCCCGGAGCGGACGTCCGGATTTTCGATAAGTCCGAGGCCCTGCTTCGGACGATTCAGAAAGAGAGGAATCCTTATAAGCTGATATTCCTCAGGATGGAATCCATGGGGATGAATGGGATTGAGACTGCCAGGGAGATCAGGAAGAGCGACATATATGTTCCGCTGATTATCCTGTGCGGCAGCGAGAAGTATTACAAAGAAGCATTTGAAGTATTTGCCTGGCAGTATCTGTTGACTCCGGTAAATATAAAGGAATTGGAGCGGGCGATTTCTCCGCTGAAATATCTCTGGGGAAGTCTGGAGGAACGGATGCTGTATTATCGTTACCGTTCAAGGATTTACACTCTTCCTCACAACAAGGTTCAGTATATTTCCAGCAATCTTCATACCGTAAATTTTCATCTGAATGACGGAACGGTGATTCATTGCAGAGGAAAGCTTGTGGAATTCGAAGAGCAGCTGGAGGGCAGCTCCTTTCTCAGGTGCCATCAAAGCTTTTTTGTAAATATGGACGCCGTTACCTCCATGAAGCTTGACAGTTTCAGCGTGAAGGGAGCGATTGTTCCCATATCCCGCTCACGTATAAGGGAGGTTCAGGAAAAATATTCGGAATATTTAAAGAAAAGAGGAAAAAAGGATATTACGGTTTCCCTGTGAAATGGAGCGTACAAACATCATTCCGGCTGTTATAAAATTTTTGACATCATTCCTGCTGTATGTTAAAATTTACAAAAAGAAAGCGGTTTTTCTTATTGGACTGCTGCAGATCCGACAACGTTGAACAGGAGGAAATGAGATGAAATATCAGGGATTTATTTTTGATCTGGATGGTGTGATCGTGTTTACGGATAAGTTCCACTATCAGGCGTGGAAAAAGATGGCGGACGGTATGGGAATCTATTTTGATGAAGTTATCAATAATCGTCTGAGAGGCGTCAGCCGCGCGGAGAGCCTGGAGATCATTCTGGAGCGGTATGAGGGCGAACCTCTTTCCGCGGAGAAAAAGGCGGAGCTGATGGAGAGCAAGAATACCATGTACCGTGAACTTCTTGCCACCATGACGCCGGCGGATGTGGCGGATGATGTGCGTTCCGCCCTGAAGAAGATGAGAGAGGCGGGACTGAAGCTTGCCATCGGTTCCTCCAGCAAAAACGCGAAATTTATTCTGGAGAGAGTGGATCTGATGGATGCCTTTGACGCAATTTCAGACGGAACGAACATTACTCACTCCAAACCCCATCCGGAGGTGTTCCAGAAGGCGGGAGAATTCCTGGGACTGGACAGCAGCCAGTGTGTGGTGGTGGAGGATGCGTACGCGGGCATCGATGCGGCCAAGGCGGCTCACATGACGGCTGTGGGCATCGGAGATGCTTCCGGATACGATAAGGCGGACTATAAGATTCAGAACTTTGTGGAGCTTCTGAAAATCGCAGGTATTGAATAACAGGAGGAAGCATGGGAAACAGATACATCATTGACTGGAAAAAATATGCCGCTCTTGCCAGGCAGGCGGGAGCCGAGGGCGCGGTGCTTTTAAAAAATGAAAAGCGGGCTCTTCCATTAAAGAGCGGAGAGAAAATCTCTGTTTTCGGCAGGATTCAGTTTGATTATTACAAGAGCGGGACAGGCTCCGGCGGTATGGTGAACACCAGATACGTGGCGGGAATCCTGGATGCTCTGAAGGAGGAACAGGAGCTCACTGTGAATGAGGAGCTGGAGCAGATCTACCGGGACTGGCTGAAGGATCATCCCTTTGACTATGGTTCCGGCTGGGCGCAGGATCCCTGGAGCCAGGAGGAGATGCCCCTGGAGCCGGAGACGGCTGCGAGAGCAGCGGAGGTTTCTGATGCCGCGGTGGTGGTGATCGGAAGAACCGCGGGGGAGGACAGGGATTCTGCCGCCGTTCCGGGAAGCTATCTGCTTTCGGAGGCGGAGAAAAAAATGCTTTCCACAGTGCGGGGCGCCTTTGACAGGATGATCGTGGTGCTGAATGTGGGAAACATTATCGATATGAGCTGGGTGGAGACCTGTAATCCGGACGCTGTTCTTTATACCTGGCAGGGAGGTCAGGAAGGAGGACACGCAGTGGCGGACGTGCTTACCGGAAGGGTGAATCCCAGCGGCAGGCTTTCCGATACCATCGCGCGGTCGATCGGGGATTATCCTTCCACGCCGGCCTTCGGAGGAGAAAATGGGAACAGCTACATAGAGGATATCTATGTTGGATACCGGTACTTCGAGACATTTGCCGGGGATAAGGTGCTGTATCCCTTCGGCTACGGTCTTTCCTACACGAAATTTGAAATGAAAGGGACATATCTCGGACACGAAGATGGCGCTGCTCATTTGAAGGTACAGGTGAAAAACACGGGAGACTGCCCCGGCAAAGAAGTCGTCCAGATTTATGTGAAAGCGCCTCAGGGCCGTCTGGGAAAACCTGCCCGGGTTCTGGCCGCCTTTGGAAAAACCCGGCTTCTCGCGCCCGGGGAAAGTCAGGAGCTTTCCTTCCGGATAGGGGATTATACCGTTGCCTCCTACGACGACAGCGGTGTGACAGGGCATAAATCCTGTTATGTGCTGGAGGCGGGAGCCTATGAAATTTATGTGGGGACGAATGTGCGAAGCGCGGAGCTGACAGGAAGCTTTGTGCTGGATGAACTGGCTGAGATTGAGAAATGCACGGAAGCTCTGGCTCCTGTGGAACCCTTTAAGAGAATGAAGGCAGCGGAAACACCGGAGGGAACTATTGAGCTTCAGTGGGAAGATGTACCTCTTCGTACGTACCATATCCGGGAACGTATCAGTCAGGATCCGGTGAAAGAGTTTCCGTTCACCGGCGACGCGGGTTATCGGCTGGAGGATGTGTACGACGGAAAGACAGATCTGGAAACCTTCACGGCGCAGCTGAGCGATCATGATCTCGCCTGCATGGTGCGGGGGGAGGGGATGTGTTCTCCCAAGGTTACGCCGGGAACGGCCGGAGCTTTCGGCGGGGTTACGGAATCCCTGAAGAGGTTCGGGATTCCCTGCGCCTGCTGTGCGGACGGACCCTCGGGCATCCGTATGGACTGCGGCACCTACGCCTTTTCCATGCCCAACGGGACCTGCCTGGCCTGCAGCTTTAACGAGGAGCTTGTGAAGGAGCTGTTCGTGATGACGGGCGCGGAGCTTCGGAAAAACAGGGTGGATACCCTTCTGGGGCCGGGAATGAACATTCACAGAAATCCTCTGAACGGCCGGAATTTTGAGTATTTTTCCGAGGATCCTCTTCTTGCCGGAAAGATGGCGGCGGCTCAGCTCCAGGGTATGAGCGAGTATGGAGTGACGGGAACCATCAAGCATTTTGCCTGCAATAATCAGGAGCATCACAGAAGGCTTTACAATTCTGCGGTGTCGGAGAGGGCCGTGCGGGAAATTTATCTGAAAGGCTTTGAGATCGCCGTGAAGGAAGGAAAGGCCTATTCCATCATGTCTACCTACGGCGCGATCAACGGTCTCTGGACAGCCAGCAATTATGATCTGCTCACCACCATTCTCAGAGGCGAGTGGAAGTACGGCGGAATCGTGATGACGGACTGGTGGGCGGACCTGAATGAGGAGGGAGAGCCTCAGAGCACCGGAAACCTGGCCGCTATGGTGCGCTGTCAGAATGATCTGTACATGGTCGTGGACAATGCGGATAAAAATTCCAATGGAGATAATCTGGAGGAAAGTCTGAAAAACGGGACATTGAAACGGGGAGCGCTTCAGAGAAGCGCGATGAATATTCTGGGAATGATCCTCCGTTCTCCTGTGATGCTGCGGTCCATGGGACGGCTGAGTCAGGAAGAACTGGATTCCCTGGAGGAGATGGATCAGGACGATAAGGTGGACTTTGATCTGGCATTCCATCCCATGAAGGAGCGGCTGGAGCTGGACGGCAGGGAAATCAATACCTCCAAGGGACAGTCCAGACTGTGGGGGATCGAGACCTCCATCAAGGGCATATATAAGATTTCCATGAAGGTGAAGGTGGACGGCTCCAGGATTGCTCAGGTGCCCTTCTCCATTTTTGCCAACGGGAAGCTGGCGGGAACCGTGACGCTGAATGGAACGGACGGAGAATGGATCCAGGTGGAGCATGATCTGGGAGTCTTCTTCGGGCCCAATAATTATCTGAAGCTGTATTTTGCCCAGAGCGGGATTCACATCGATACCGTTGTGGTGGAACTGAAGGAAGAGCTGAAGCTGCCATTCTAGGCGGCAGACGGTTTTCCTGGATTCCGGATAATGATTCGGAAGGATAGACAGACAGGGGCTGCAATTATCTTTGCAGCCCTTTAATAAGTACAGCTCAACAGAGGGGAAACGGATGACGGGAGAAAATATGATGGAAAAAAAGGCGGTATTTTTTGACATAGACGGAACTCTGTGGGGATTTGACAATCAGATCCCCGGGAGCGCGAAGAAGGCTGTTCATGAGCTGAGGAGAAACGGTCATCTCACTTTTCTGTGCAGCGGCAGAAGCCGGGCGTTTATACGGGAACCGGAGCTTTTGAATATGGGCTTTGACGGAATTATTTCCGGGTGCGGCACAATGATTGAATATCACGGAAAAACGGTATTTCTGAGGGAAGTGGAAAGAGAGCTTCTGATCCATACGGTGGAGACCCTGAGGCAGTTCGGTTTCCGGCCGATCCTGGAAGGGAAAGAGTACCTTTATATGGACCTGGAGGATTTTTCCGACGATCCCTATGGAAAAAAGCTGGAGACGGAGATGGGAGAGTTTCTGCGTCCCATTGATTCCTGCTGGGGAAACTGGCAGGTGTGTAAATTTTCCTGCGGTACGGCCAACGCGGATCAGAAGGGCTGTATGGAGGCCCTGAAGGAGCACTATGATTTTATTGTCCACAATGAATTGGTGGCGGAAATGGTGCCGAAGGGGTTCCATAAGGGAACCGGGATTCTGAAGGTCTGTGAGCTGCTGGGACTGGACGCGGCGGATACCGTCGCTTTCGGGGACAGCGTGAATGATCTGGGGATGTTCGAGGCGGCGGGAACCGCCGTGGCTATGGGAAACGGCGCTCAGGCCGCGAAGGACGCCGCAGATTATGTCACGGATTCTCTCTATGAGGACGGGATCTGGAATGCCTGCCAGCATCTGGGGCTGATCTGAGAGGAAAAACGGCTGTCGGAAACGACTCCGGAAACCTATGATCAGCTGGATCAGGGTGATTTTGAAATAGCGCGTTACGGCTATTCCGCGGCGGACAGCGCCATTCAGTATCTGGAGCTGTGGACCACCAGCATGCAGGTTGTAGCGGCGGTGGATGT
>CANQUG010000030.1 GCA_947626985.1 uncultured Lachnospiraceae bacterium
TTAATCAAGGTGTGGTAACAATTAATCTTCCCGATGTCGCTTTGAGCTCTAAGGGAGATTTCGCAGCTTTTGATGATATTTTGAAGGATCGTCTGGAAAATCTCTGCTATCCGGCTTTGATGGCCAGACATCAGCGTCTGAAAGGGACGAAATCAAATATTGCACCGATTCTCTGGCAATATGGTGCATTAGCCCGTCTGGATAAGGACGAAACAATCGACCCACTTCTCTTTGATGGATATTCTACCATCAGTCTTGGATATGCCGGCCTGTATGAATGTGTGAAGTATATGACCGGAGAGTCTCATACTGCAGGCGGCAAAGAGTTCGCTTTGCATGTCATGGATATTCTCAATGAATATACGGCTAAGTGGAAAGCCGAGACCAATATTGATTTCAGTCTTTATGGCACACCGCTGGAATCCACAACTTATAAATTCGCCAAGTGCCTGCAAAAACGGTTTGGGGTGATCCCCGGAGTAACGGATAAGAATTATATTACGAACAGTTATCATGTCCATGTAACGGAGCCTATCGATGCTTTTACCAAATTATCCTTTGAAGCGGAGTTTCAGGCTCTCAGTCCTGGCGGGGCGATTAGCTATATTGAGGTGCCGAATCTGAGTCATAATATTCCGGCCGTTCTTGCTGTTATCAATTATATTTATGAGCATATTATGTACGCGGAATTGAATACCCGAAGTGATTATTGTCAGGTATGTGGGTTCGAAGGAGAGATTAAAACGGTAGAAGACAATGGCAAGCTGGTTTGGGAATGCCCGGCATGCGGAAACAGAGACCAGAATAAGATGAACGTGACTCGCCGAACCTGCGGTTATATCGGTACAAACTTCTGGAACCAGGGGCGTACGCAGGAGATCTCAGAGAGGGTGCTGCATCTATAAAAAAAGGAGGAATTATATTTATGTATGGAAAATACAAAACGATGCAAGAATGTATAACTGCAATACAACTGCTGCAAAGTAATATGGAGTGTATCTATAGATTTACTTTTGAGGACATTATCAGCAGTTTACAAAAGGAAACCGAATGCTATCAGCAAACGATTCGAGATTTGGTGAAAGAAAACGAAACTCTCCGTCAAAAGATCGGAGAGCTTGAAGAATCATCTGGAAGTCGCAATCACATTTGACTAAAATGCACAATAATTATATTTTGGAAAGGAAAAACGAATTATGACAATAAATGAATATCAATTAAAAGCAATGCGAACTGCAAACCCTGATATGATGGCTTACTCTGAGAAGGGGTTCAGCAATATGGCTCTTGGTCTCTGTGGAGAATCTGGGGAGATTGCCGACATTATTAAGAAAAGTTTGTATCAGGGACATAAACTCGATGGAGACCACATTGCGAAAGAATTGGGTGATGTGGCATGGTATCTGGCTCTGGGGGCCACGCTTATTGGCTACGATCTGGAGGCAATTTTGCAGATGAATGTGGACAAATTGACATCCAGATACCCGGAAGGATTCGATGCCGAACGCAGTCAGCATCGAAGTGAGAAAGATATTTAGGACTGATTTGAGCCCACTCTTTCGGTACTTTTTGGACTGATACGGGTAGTGAAAATTCTATTCTAGATTAAAAATTTCTATTCTAGATTAAAATTTGGCTAATCTAGGATAGGAATTCGGACAAAATTTCCGTTGATTTTTGTGGTCATTTTGTGGCCACTTTGGGTTTTTAAAAGTGGGCAGAGGACAAAAATTTGGCCAATTTTGGCTTTTTACTGAGAGAAAAATAAGCTTCTTCGAGGTAAAAATACGATTTTTTTGGCCATTTTCTGGCCACTTTGCCCACTTTTTTTCAAAAGTGACCAGGCACTTTGGCCACGAAAAACCCAGTATTTATGCGGGTTTGCGGGCTCAAAGCCCACTTTCCCACTTTTTTCATTCATTTAATTGTGATAAAAAGTTTAATAAATATAATAAATATGGGTCAAAAAAGTGGGCTTTTGGCCACAAGCAAAAAATGGAGAGAAAAAGAGGTATGAGACAAGAGAAAATTACATTTACGGATATTTACAAAGATTTTAAAAAACGGTTTCCCAATTTGTCAAAGAAGACAGAAGACTGGCGACCGAATGGGTATCTTTCCATATTGATATTCTTCAAGGACAGTTCTGAGATGGTGTATGACTATCTGTGGAAGAAGGGTTCTTTTATTGTCCTCCCGGGAGATGCGGTACAGGATACACCAAAGCAGTGAGTCTTGAAAAATTATATTTTCTTTCCAGCTGTTTCATGGTATACTGTATTTCATAATAAGTAACTTATGCAAAAGCGCGATGCAAAGGCAACAAGCACTTTTCAATTTGACATTTTTTACGGAGGACTTTAGAAATGGAGCGAACAGGTTTGTATAATTTTGAGATAACCCCATACGATGATATTTCCCAACAGTCAAATCTGACCAAACTGGAACTCAGTTCTGCTCAGAAAATGCATACCAGCGCGTTTTACCAGCAGCTTCCTTCCCTTATTGCGGCAGGTACCGCTGCAAATATTTATGAGATGAAACTGCCTCCGGGAATCAGCCCCTCTGATCTGATGCGGTATTCCGATGGCAGTTATGGCAATATCTATTTTGGCAAAGACGGAAAATTTCTTGGGCACGCACATTTGGAATCTTTGTCAGACAGAGCTGTTGCAATGAACGCATTCTCTGCAATGTCGATAGCTTCCGGGCAATACTATTTGTCAGAGATAAATAATAATCTGACGGCTATCAATCAGAAAGCGGATAAGATTCTGGAGTTTCTGTATGGAGACAAGAAAGCGGAATTGATGGCAGAGGTGAGATTTGTAAATTTCGCTTATCAGAATTATATTTCAATTATGGGAAGTGACGTTCAGAGAATGGCAACAATCGTGGGAATTCAGGAAGCCAGAAAAGTCGCAATGAAGGATATAGAGTTTTACGTTTCTGATCTGGATTCCCAGTCGAAAGTAAAAGATATTTCGAATTTAGATACTTTCGTAAATGATGTTTTTAAGATTAAGGATTGCCTGCAGCTGGCTATTCAGCTCTATGGTATGAGCAGTGTATTGGAAGTATATTATTCACAGAACAAAGACGCCAAATATCTCAAGTATGTAGAGGATGATATTTTTGCGTATATTGACAGATGTGAAAAATGTATGCTATCCGACTTCTCTGCAATACAGATGCGAATTAACAGCTACAAAGCCGGACCATTAAAAAAGATTGATAAATCAGAATATGAGAAACAGATCAGTAAGATTGTAGATTTGTTAGGCAGCGGAGAAGAGCTTATCAAACGAAAGCCGCTGCAGTCGACGTTACAGTCTTGTCAGAAGGAAACCGTTTATTATCTGAACAGAGATGGAGAATTATATTTAAAAACTGCATAGCTTACTTTCCTGCCCGCATAAACAGAGGTACTTTGGTATCTCTGTTTTTTTTTTTCTTTTAAAATTCGCACGAAAAACATGCCCTTTTATGAAGAGAGAGGTAATATGCACATTTCCGCATAGACTCTCTCTTTTGATATTTAAAATATCAGAAAAGGAGGCCTTTCAGATGCGAGAGAATATTTTTCAGGCAAAGTTGATTCGGGATTTAAAGAATCTCTTTCCTGGATGCATTGTCATGAAAAACGACCCTAATTATATTCAGGGTATTCCTGATCTGCTTATTCTGTACGGGAATAAATGGGCCTCTCTGGAATGCAAGGGCAGCGAGGATGCGCCAAGGCAGGCAAACCAAACTTACTATGTGGACAGGATGGACAGAATGTCCTTCTCCAGATTTATATTTCCCGAAAATAAGGAGGAAGTGCTAAATGAACTTCAACAGGCATTCTACATTTGAAGGACAGCATGCTTTTCTTGGAGCGAGTAAATATCATTGGATTAACTACGATGAGGATAAGGTAGCAGAATCCTACAAAAAGTATTTGGCAGTTCAGAAAGGGACGGTCCTTCATGAATTCGCTGCTCAGTGTATCAGACTTGGGCAGAAACTTCCCAAATCGAACAAAACATTGAATATGTATGTCAATGATGCTATCGGCTATAAGATGGTTCCGGAACAAATATTATATTACTCAGAGAATTGTTTTGGCACAGCCGACAGTATTTCATTTCGGAATAATCTTTTAAGAATCCATGATTTAAAAACCGGCGTGGTAGTAAAAGCTCATATGGAACAGCTGATGGTTTATGCTTCCCTTTTCTGTCTGGAATATAAAATCAAGCCGGCAAACATTGACATTGAGCTCAGACTTTATCAGTCAAATGAGATCGAAATCTGTAATCCGGGAGTGGATGAGATTGCTCCTATTATGGACAAGATCATTATATTTGATAAGGTTATCAACAGAATCAAAGAGCAGGAGGGGGTAAGCGATGAATCAGATCGCAGAAGAAATGAATGATATTCTCATGCACTATGGAACACCAAGACATTCCGGCCGTTACCCCTGGGGTTCAGGGGAAAATCCATATCAGCATGAAGGAGATTTTCTAAGCAGAGTTGACGAATTCAGGAGTCAGGGAATGAGCGACACTGAGATTGCCAGAGATATGGGGCTGACAACAACTCAGTTTCGTGTTCAGCGTGCGTTGGCATCAGACGAGCGAAGAGCAGCCGCAGTTGAGCAGGCGAAGTCTTTAAAGTCTGACGGATACAACACTACTGAAATTGCCAGAATCATGGGCTATAACAATGAATCTTCTGTTCGTTCCCTTTTGAATTCAGATTCTGAGGCTCGTATGAAACTGGCAAGAGCTACAGCTGATAAGCTGAAAGAGCAGGTTGACAGGAATGGGATGATTCTTGTAGGAAACGGTGCAGAACGCTGGCTTGGGGTTTCAAAGGAGAAGATGCAGGAAGCTCTTTATATTTTGGAACTTGAGGGGTATAACCATTTTGGGGGCAGTGTTCCTCAGGTAACAAACAAAGGAAAACAGACCAACATTCAGGTCCTTTGTCCTCCTGGCACTCCTTACAAGGAAGTTACTCGAACCTGGACGGATAAAAACGGTGAAGTCCATACCAAGGTCACAAAAGTATCCAGCGCAATCTATGATTATGAGAATATCCATTCTCTGGAAGAAGTCTGTGATTATATTTCCTATGACGGCGGAGATACTTTCCGAAAGCGGTTTGAATATCCGGAAAGTGTGGACTCTAGGAGGATTCAGATTGTTTACGGAGACGAAGGCGGGGCCAGGAAAGACGGCGTTATTGAACTCAGACGAGGCGTCGAGGATATTTCACTTGGCGATTCCCACTATGCTCAGGTCAGAATTCTTGTCGATGGAACTCACTATCTCAAAGGGATGGCATTATATTCTGATGACCTTCCTCCTGGCGTGGACATTCGCTTCAATACCAACAAACCTTCCGGAACTCCGATGTGCGGTCCGAAAGACAACACAGTTTTGAAAACCATCGGTAAGGATCCGGATAATCCTTTTGGCGCTTTGATAAAGGAAGATGGCGGACAAAGATATTACGATGACCCAAAAGGAAAATTTATTGACCCTAAGACCGGCAAGAAGCAATCTCTTTCGGTGATCAACAAAACGAGGGAAGAAGGAGATTGGGAAGGCTGGGATGATAAATTACCTTCTCAGTTCCTGTCCAAGCAAAGTATGAAACTGATTAACAGACAGCTTGATCTGACTCTGTCCGATGCAAAAGCAGAGTACAATGATATCTGTTCTCTTACGAATCCAACTGTGAAAAAGGCATTGCTGCAGTCATTTGCCGACGATTGCGACGCTGCAGCCGTACATCTGAAAGCCGCTGCCCTTCCACGGCAGAAATACAAAGTTATTCTTCCGATTACCACGATGAAAGATGATGAAGTATATGCGCCAGGATATGAAAACGGTGAAAAGGTGGCTCTTATTCGATTCCCACATGGCGGAACCTTTGAAATACCTGTGCTCACTGTCAACAATAAGCAGCCGGATGCGAAGAAGACACTGGAGAATGCCCAGGATGCTGTAGGTATCAACAGTAAAGTGGCACAAAGGCTTTCCGGTGCAGACTTTGACGGCGATACAGTAATGGTGATTCCTACCGGCAAAAACGTCAAAATTAATTCAGTGGATCCTAACACATCCAAGGCACTGAAAGAGCTGTCAGAGTTTGATGGAAAGCTTACTTATGGTCATGATGCTACAAAGACTGACGAAGATGGAACCGTTCATTACTACCGAGGCGGGCGGGAATTCAAGCCTATGAAAAATACCCAGACACAGATGGGTATTATTTCAAATCTTATTACAGACATGACTCTGCAGGGTGCGCCCCCGGAAGAGCTGGCAAAAGCTGTTCGCCACAGCATGGTTGTAATCGATGCTGAGAAGCATGGCCTGGATTACCGACAGAGTGAGAAGGATAACGACATTGCCCTTTTGAGAAAGAAGTATCAGGGGCGAATTGAGGAGGATGGCAAGTACCATGAAGGGGCTTCTACCCTTATCTCAAGGGCCAGCGCGGAGAAGGATGTGCTGAAACGCAGAGGAAGCGCTAAAGTCAATATCTCTGACAAACCCTGGTATGACCCCAGTAAACCGGAGGGGTCTTTGATTTGGAAGTCTGTGGAGGAGGAGTACACGGATAAGAATGGTAAAACAAAGCTGAGGATGCAGAAGAGTACGCATATGGCGGAGACGGATGACGCCCGGACACTTATCTCAAAAGCAGACACCCCTCAGGAAAGAGCTTACGCGGAATACGCCAACCAAAGAAAGGCGCTGGCCAATGAGGCACGTTTGGAGATTGCCAGGACAGGAAAGGTGGCATACTCGGCAGCAGCAAAGAGAACTTATGAGCAGACAGTAAAAGAATTGCTGGCTGATCTGGATCGTGCAGAACGTAATGCTCCAAGAGAGCAGCAGGCTCAGCTGATTGCGAATTCCGTTATGGCTGCCAAGAAAAGGGAGAACCCTGACATGACGCCCAAAGAGAGTAAGAAGCTCAGTCAGCAGGCGCTCACCCAGGCTCGTCAGCAGGTAGGAGCAGAAAGGTATACCATTCCTTTAGATGAAAAGAGATGGGAAGCTATTCAATCCGGAGCTGTCAGTGAGAACCAGCTGAAGAAGATCCTTAACCATGCAGACCTCGATAAGGTTCGTGAACTTGCTACACCAAGATCTTCAAAAGAACTCAGTCAGGCGAAGAAGAATAAGATAGCAGCGATGAAAGCGTCTGGCAACTACAGCATTGCAGAGATCGCTCAGGCTGTCGGTGTTTCCTCATCAACTGTATTGAAGTATATGAAATGAAAGGAGTGAATTGCGGATGTCAGGAAGAGTTAGATTAACAACAATCGATAATCCTTTTGATCCATTCACGCAGTTTACTTCGTGGTTCCTATATGATGAGCAAAAAGGTTATCATTCAACAGCGTATTTAGGCAGAATCGCACGAATTTCTTCTGAACTTTCCGATGAAGAGAACAACCGGGAAGAAGAAAGGGCAATTGATGAAATTATCAAGTATGATTTCCAAAATATCTACAAGAAAGTTCGTGAAAAGGAGTCCTGATCACTGTAAAAGGATAGGGGGGGGGTCACGAAAACTGCACCCCCTCCTGCATCGCGGCGGTCTTGAAAAATTCCCCGGCGGATATTTTTCAGAATTGTTTTCAGTACATAAATGAGCCTGCAGGGCTGATCGGATATCTCTTTCCTCAAGCTCCTTTCTGGATATGACAAAGACCGGTCTTGTGGGTTTATTTATGCGCTGAAAAAGTATTTGAATAGTATTAGTAAAATGGGATATTTCTCATTGAAAGGAGGCGGCAAGTATGAGAAAAACCAGGGCTGTAAGCTCTTCCGATTCTATAAAAAAGATGAGGCCGGCTTTGTCCCCGGAAGCCAGAGAAAACCAGATGATATCTTTGGCAATGGATCTTGCCGAACAGCAGATACGGGATGGTACTGCTTCTTCTCAGCTTATAACCGAATTTGTCAAACGGGGATCAACCAAAGCAAGATTGGAAAAAGAGATCCTTGAAGAACAGAAAGGATTGATCGAAGCCAAAATACAGGCCATGCAGTCAGCACAGAGGATTGAAGAGCTTTACGCTAAGGCGATGGATGCATTTAGAAGCTACAGCGGACAAGGAGTTCCACCAGATGATTAAAACATATTCTGAATTAATTACGCTCCCAACTTTTGAAGAACGTTATCGTTATCTCAAACTTTCAGGTGCTGTAGGAAAAGACACGTTTGGATTTAAGCGATGGCTGAATCAGGAGTTCTATCATTCCGACGAATGGCTGCGTTTCAGAAACAAAATCGTCATCCGGGACAACGGCTGCGATCTGGCATTTCAAGGGTTCGAGATTAATGAGTCGGTTCTTATTCATCATCTTAATCCAATTACCTATGAAGATATTCTTAATCGAAATCCCTGTATTTTTGATCCAGATAATGTGGTCTGTACCAAACTTTCCACGCATAATGCGATTCATTACGGAAGTGAAGGTCTGTTAATCAATCGGCCAGTTGTGAGGGAAAAGAATGATACCTGTCCATGGAAGTAAAAACATGCAAAGAGGGACGTGTGTTGGTGCTTTCTTTATTAAAGCCACGTCCCTCTGTCGGTTATCTGGTCCTCAGTGAAGCTTTGTGCGTAATAGTCCTATGCCCGGCTTGACTTTTGGACACAGAAACCTTTGCAGGTGCTCGTCTCATTGTTGCCACCTCCCTTCGTATTGATGAATCAATCATGTGCTACAGGAGACTATATGATACGGCACCTGTAAAGGATAATAACATTGATAAGAAATAGGAGAGGAGGGTACGTATGGAGAGTATACTGAACTCAGTCAAAAAGCTACTCGGAATTGCGGAAGAGTACACGCAATTCGATACCGATCTGGTTATAGATATTAATTCTGTTTTTTCAATTCTGACTCAGCTCGGAGTTGGCCCCCAAGATGGTTTCTCAATCAGCGATGAGAGTACAGTATGGGGTGACTTTCTTCAAGATAAAACCCTACTTGAGTTTGTAAAAACTTACATGTACCTGAAGGTAAAGCTTCTGTTTGATCCTCCTTTAAGTTCGGCAGTTATGAATTCTATAACTCAATTAATCAGCGAATTGGAGTGGAGGATTAATGTTGCCGTTGACCCAGGATGGGAGGAAATTCCAGAGTGATAATCGCACGAAAAACATGCCCTTTAATGAAGAGAGAAGGAAGTAAGAGAGACGAATGTTGTTGGTGAAAATCCAACCTTCTACGAGGAGTTCGATCCTCCCTCGTAGCCTTTTCTTTTTTTCGCAAAATAATCATCTCCTTTAATGAAAAGAGAAGAAACTTTAATTCTTGAAAGGAGATTTTATTATGAAAGAGCGTATTGAAATTGTAGATTTTCAGAAGGAAGCGAAGAGACGTCAGAGGAAGGCGAAAATTCAGAGCACATTAAACAGTGTTGGAAAATGGATTGGAAATAACAAAGAAATGATTCTGATTCTCGGCCCGGCAGCGCTTGGAACGACCACAGCTGGAATAAAAGCAGTGAGCAAGCATGTGTCACAGGGAAAAGAGAAGAAACTGAAAGAAAATTATTGTTATGATCGGTCATTAGGCCACTACTGGAAATTGCGCAGGGAATTGACAAATTCTGAATGGGTGGAAATCGACAGAAGAAAGAACAATGGAGAGAGATTGGCAGACATTTTGGAAGAATTGAAAGTGTTAAAGTGAATCGAAAAAAAGAACGAAAGACTGTGAGATCAACACGGTCTTTCTTCTTTTGCTTGGTTTATTATCTGGAGGTTAAATTAAGATGGACGAAATGGTGTATAACTATTTATCCCATCATGGCATTCTCGGTCAGAAGTGGGGCGTTCGGAATGGTCCGCCTTATCCTTTAGGCGGAGGAGATTACACTGCACGGGAAAAGAGAGAGATTTATAAGAAAAGGAAACAGCGAAACAGTATCTACAATAAAAAGCATTTCGACGAGGTGTTGAGCGCTGACAAAACAACTCTCAGCACTCTTTCTTATGATAAAAACAGAACACAAAATACAAACATGTTTTATGCAACTCATGATATATTTGACAAAGCTCAGTATACTGCTCTGTTTAATCGAAAAGCCCCGCAAGCTGTATATGATAAAAATGGAAAATACATTGGAACTAATTTCTGCCTGAAATTTCGGATTAACAATTCGTTAAAGCAAAATGTGAAGGTTGCCAGTGAAGATTCCGGAGCGGAGTTGTTTGCGCAGTTGTATAAGAAAGATCGGGATTTTTACAATTTTGTGACAGATAAAAACCGGATGCAAAGTTATTTTGTAAGTGACAAGTATAAGTTCAGAGGATATCGGGAATCCAAAGCTGTCCTTGAAAAATTGAAGGACAAAGACTATGAACCAACTGAAGATGATATCAAAACATTATATCGGATGTTTAATTATGTCGTACCTTATGACGGTCAGGGAAATGCACGTTCTGGAAAAGATGTTTACACGCAGCGAACGAAGTTTTTTAATGCCTGTAAAAAGGCAGGATACGGTGCTGTTCTTGACACTAATGACGCCATATACGGAGGATTCAAGGCAAAGTCGCCGGTAATCATGTTCGATATGGAACAAATAATTCCCAAGAATGTGTATCAAACAAAAATGAGTGACAAGAGAGTTGCTGAACTTATGCTTTGGGGCAGAAAGATGATGGGTTTATAAATTGAAGAGGGAGGACCTTTACATATGGATGAAATGACGTATAACTATTTATCTCATCATGGCATTCTCGGTCAGAAGTGGGGTGTAAGAAGATACCAGAATAAAGATGGTACATTGACTGAAGAAGGTAAAAAACGCTATGACCGTGATGTACGAGAAAATCTCGCAAAAAAGAAGGATAATCGTATTGATACCTCAAAACCGGATCCGAACAGATGGGTCAAAGAAGATCTAAAACGGACGAAAGATGCTGTGGACGCAAGTTCCAATCTCATGAGACAGATGAATGATGTTGAGATGCGTACGCGAAAATCACAGATGGATTTGTCACAGATGAGTGACAAAGAGCTCAGGGATAAAATAAACAGAAAGCTTTTGGAGCAGCAATACGAAAAACTTTACTCCGACCTGAATCCGGAAACTATTTCAAAGGGTCGTGCATATGTTCACGATATTTTGGAGGTTGCCGGCACAGTTCTTGGTTTGACAAGTTCTGCATTGGGCATAGCTTTGTCAATTAAAAACCTGACGTCTTCATAAAGCGTTTCTTGATGATACCGGTTGCTGATTATCGAAATATTTCAAAATGGCTTCTAAACAGAAATAACAGCCCTTAACTTTTGCGCAGCTAAGAGCTGTCAGGTTAAGCCGCGCTATTAAATAGCGTCAAAGGCTTCTGCGGCAGCGAATAACGTTTCAGTTTTAAAACCGTGTTTCGCCGCTTTTTTTGTCTGCGCGATAGCAGACTTGCCATGAAGTTTAGCAAAACGCCAGGCTTCTGCCGGATGTTGATCAGTATATATGTTGGCTTCGTTAATAGACATATTTCTGATTTCTTCATTAGTCAATCTGGCCATTACACTCCCTCCTTCCTGTTTAGAAGTCATTTTTAAATATTTTGATAATTAGCACTCTAACACGTTTTACGAAAGGATTACAAACATATGGCATTATCTAACACAGCCGTTCCGAAATACTACGGCATGTTTCGAGATGCCGTATTGCGTGGAGAAATCCCCATATGTCGGAAGATAGACCTTGAAATGCAGCGTATTGATGAGCTGATTGCGGACAGAGGAATCTATTACGATGATGAAGCGGTGGAAGGATGGATTCGTTACTGTGAAGGTGAAATGACCCTGACAGATGGCTCTGATCTGATTCTTCTGGACAGCTTCAAACTATGGGCGGAGGAAATTTTCGGATGGTATTACTTCGAAGAACGAAGTGTCTATGAACCAAATGAAGATGGACATGGCGGACATTACGTAAATAAGTGGATAAAGAGAAGGCTTATTAATAAACAGTATCTTATCGTTGGCAGAGGAGCCTCCAAATCATTATACGAGTCATGTATTCAAAGTTATTTTTTAAACATTGATACTTCCACAACTTATCAGATGACAACCGCCCCTACAATGAAACAGGCAGATGAAGTTATGGCACCGATTCGTACTGCCATAACCCGCTCCCGGGGACCGCTCTTTGCTTTCCTTACAGAGGGTTCTTTGCAGAATACAACAGGGTCAAAGGCAAATCGTGTGAAGCTCGCTTCTACCAAAAAGGGAATTGAAAATTTTCTGACCGGTTCCATTTTGGATATTCGTCCGATGTCGATTGATAAATTGCAGGGTATGAGACCAAAGGTAGCTACTGTTGATGAATGGCTTTCCGGGGATGTTCGGGAAGACGTAATTGGTGCAATCGAACAGGGAGCTGCCAAGGTAGATGACTGGCTGATTGTTTCTGTTAGTTCAGAAGGAACTGTACGAAACGGAAGCGGCGATACAATCAAAATGGAATTAATGAAGATTCTCAAAGGAGAATATCGTGACATTCATACTTCTATTTGGTGGTATCAGCTGGATTCCATTGATGAAGTTGGAAGACCGGATTTGTGGCTGAAGGCGAATCCTAATCTGGGAAAGACTGTGAGCTACGATACCTATCAGAGAGAAGTGGAAAGAGCTGAAAATGCACCTGCTACAAGAAATGATACCCTTGCAAAAAGGTTCGGTCTTCCAATGGAAGGTTATACTTATTATTTTACTTATGAGGAAACCTTACCTCATCGGAAAAGAGAATTCTGGCAAATGCCCTGCTCTATGGGCGCAGACTTGTCGCGGGGGGATGATTTCTGTAATTTCACGTTTCTGTTTCCTCTTCAGGGTGGAAGTTTTGGTGTGAAAACAAGAGCATATATTACAGAGCTGACCTTAATGAAGCTTCCAGGAGCCATGCGGAGCAAATATGATGAGTTTATTGAAGAAGGCAGCCTTATCGTTATGGACGGAGCTGTTCTGGACATGATGAAGGTGTATGAAGATCTGGATGATTACATCAACAGATCCGGATATGATGTTCGCTGCTTTGGATACGATCCTTATAATGCAAAAGAATTTGTCGAGCGCTGGGCTACGGAAAATGGCCCGTTCGGAATCGAGAAGGTAATCCAGGGTGCCAAAACAGAATCCGTCCCATTGGGAGAACTGAAGAATTTATCAGAGGAACGTATGCTTTTGTTTGATGAAAAACTTATGTCGTTCTGTATGGGGAACTGCATTACTACCGAAGATACCAATGGGAACAGAAAGCTATATAAGAAACGAGGAGACCAGAAAATAGATGCAGTTGCAGCCATGATGGATGCTTTTGTAGCGTACAAACTTAACAGAGATGCGTTTGAGTAATGCCATGTAATATATGTCTGAGATCAACGCTATAATATAAAAGGGGATTTACAATGAATGAAAACAAACTTTATCATCATGGGGTTAAAGGAATGAAATGGGGTGTGCGGAGATACCAGAATTATGACGGGTCATATACCAAAAAAAAGGTATTGAACGTTATAACAGAGCACAATCCCGATATGACTCTGCTAAGGAAACAGTTCATCAATCAAAACTTGATTACAAGTCTGGGAAGAGTTCAAGATCAGATTATAAAGCATCAAAAGCAGAATTGCGAAAAGCAAAAAAAAAAAAAAAAAAAAAAAAAAAAAAAAAAAAAAAAAAAAAAAAAAAAAAAGAGTTAAATACATCTTATGACAAATTAAAGAATGACACGATGGCTGATGAAGGGAAAAACTTTGCCAACGCGGAAAGACAATCCGTGATAATTCCGGAAATTTAGCCCTTACAGAGACAGCGATTGTGGTGGGGTCGACCGCAGCGGCTCAAATTCTTTCTCAATCAGGAAATCGAAAACTTGCCGCGATAGCTTCCTCAACTATAGCAGCAGGCGGATCAGTTGTAAACGCTATGCTTGCTGCTAAAGTGTTGTCTGAAAACAAAAAGCTAAGAGAGTACTATGCACATTAGAAAGGAAAATCAAAATGGATAAATTAGTATATAACTATTTATCCCATCATGGAATTAAAGGTCAGAAGTGGGGTGTAAGAAGATACCAGAATAAAGATGGTACCTTAACATCTGCCGGTAGAAAGAGATATGGTGGGGGAACGAAACGTGCTAACAAAAAGGCACAGGAGGAGAGAGCAAAACTTGTCGATCAGGCAAATCATATGGCTGAGACGGAGAAAACACAGGCTAAGTACGATAAGGAGTATTATCAACTTCTTCAAAAAGAAGGCGAACATGGAGAAACAATGAAAGCTCTGTATGGCGATGATTCGGATGATGAAATAAAAAACATATGGGGAGAATCTCTGAAAGATCTATGGAATGAGGATATATCCTACTACATGGAAGCTGAAGCATCCTCTATTCGCCGTGGCGAGAAATATACGAAATACGCAAAGGAACTTATGAATATGGATATATCTAAAGCTTCCAAAAAAGAAGTAACCAAACGGGCAAACAAATTATTGTTTGATATAATGAATGAGGAGTAAATCGGGTGCCAAATGAACTATACCATCATGGAATCAGAGGTCAGAAGTGGGGAGTTCGAAATGGACCGCCATATCCATTAGGTTCATCCGATCATTCTGCATCAGAAAAGAGAGCCAATTGGCAAAAAAAAATCTCTTGACAAAGGAAAAAAGAATAGCAATACTGATCAGCAGACCGGTGGAAGTGCTGCTGCCGCTATTCTCACGGCATCACTATATGTTGGATTATACGCAACAGTTAAATTCAGTAGTCTCGTAAAAAACAAGGTTCTCATGAATAAGGGAAAAAAACTTGTTCAGCAGCTTATGCAAGAGAATGCATCTGACAATAAATCATCCAAAAGTATTGATTCAAAAGATATTAATCCTTTACATGGAACTATGAATTGCGGAGCTTGTTGTATAGCAGAAGAAATGAGAATACGAGGAGTATCCTGCGCGGCTAAGAACATTAACGGAATGCTTATTGCGGATGTAGCTGCCTGTTTTAAAGGGGAAGATGAAAATACCTTTGACAGATTATCACCTGATTGCATTTCTGAAACGGGTAACGGAAAAGAAACGCGGGATAATATTAGCGCAGAAATTGCAAAGAAATATCCTGAAGGTTCAAGGGGATGTATGTATATGCCAATGTGGTTCGGCAATCACTTCATAACTTGGGAAGTTAAGGACGGTAAAACAAATTTCAAGAATCCGCAAGATTCGAAAGTTGATTTAACAAACGAGTGCTTTTCTGCTATGATAAAGAGTGGAACTTCTGGAGCAGATTGGGTTGGCATCAGAACTATGCGTTGGGATAATCTAGAATTTAACAAAGATTTAACGGACGAAGTTCTGTATACAGATCAGGGTTCACTGAACAAGAGGTTTTATACCGAATAGCAATACGATCACAGAAAGGAGAGTAAACTATGACAGCGGTACAGGCATGGAACAAACTGTCTGATTATTTAAGAAAATCGGACAAAAATGAGTATGCCCCCGAAACAATTGCTGAATGTAAAGATTGTTTTGTTTTTTCAATTCGTTTAAAAGACGATCCTCCCGGAACCTCAACCGGAATTAATCCTTATATCGTATACAAGATAACAGGGAAAGTTCTTAACGACCGCAGCTTGAAAATTGTTCCTAAAATGAAGCCGATCAGAATGATCAATCCGAGAACCGTAGGTTAAAGGCCTGCGGTTTTTTTTATGCCTGAAAATAAAAAGGAGGCAAAAATCAAAATGGAAATCGCATTTGGTTCCAGACTGAAACATGCCTGGAACGCTTTTATGAACAGGGATCCGACACGATCTTATATGGACCTGGGAAGCAGCTATTCTTACAGACCGGATCGCCCACGGTTCACGATGGGTAACGAAAGGTCTATCGTTACTTCCGTTTATAACAGGATAGCTTTAGATGTGGCCGCCATCGATATTCAGCATGTTCGGCTGGATGAAAACGGCCGCTTCCTTGAAGTTATAAATTCCGGTCTGCATAACTGCCTGTCAACGGAGGCAAATCTTGACCAGACCGGCAGGGCCTTTATTCAGGATGTCGTAATGTCGCTTCTGAATGAAGGGTGCATCGCGATTGTTCCGGTTGATACGACACTTGATCCACATGTCACAGGTTCTTACGATGTCCTGACAATGCGGACAGCAAAAATACTGGACTGGTATCCGAACCATGTCCGTGTCCGTATATACAACGAAAAGACAGGGCAGAAAGAAGATATTATTCTGGCTAAGAATTTCGTGGCGATCATTGAGAATCCGCTTTATGCCGTGATCAATGAGCCGAACTCTACCATGAAGAGGCTGATAAGAAAATTAGCGCTGCTGGATGTGACAGATGAACAAACGGCTTCCGGCAAGCTTGATCTGATTATTCAGCTTCCTTATGTGATAAAAACTGAAGCTCGAAGACAACAGGCTGAAAGCAGAAGGCGTGACATTGAACAGCAGCTGGCTGGTTCCAAATACGGAATTGCTTACACCGATGGCACGGAGCGGATTACACAGCTGAACCGTTCTCTTGAGAACAATCTCATGGGGCAGATCGAGTATCTGACTTCTTTGCTGTTCAGTCAGCTGGGTATTACGCAGAGTATTCTGGACGGAACAGCAGATGAAAAAGTGATGCTCAATTATTACAACCGTACCATTGAGCCTATTATCTCTGCAATCGTTGACGAAATGAAACGGAAATTTCTTACGAAAACGGCCCGGTCTCAGAGGCAGGACATTATCTTCTACCGGGATCCGTTTAAGCTTGTTCCTGTGAATAATATCGCAGAGATTGCTGACAAATTTACAAGAAATGAGATCATGACGTCGAACGAGATACGGCAGGTAATCGGGATGAGGCCATCTTCTGATCCTAAGGCGGATGAATTGGTCAACAGCAATATCAGCCAACCGGAGAATAAGGTTGAAGAACAAACTCAACAGGAGGAAAATCAAAATGGAGAATAAGGGGGTGGAGAAATGAAGTGTCTGTTTCTATGTGACGGTAATGCAGAGGAATGCTCTAAAACTGATTGTTATAAGAGCGGAGGATCATGCCGGTATACGGAAGATGTTCGGCATAGTATTAGTTTTTTGAAAGATGGTTCTGAGGATGATTGCTATAAAGAGGTGTTCACGCAATCACCCGCCAAGGTATCAGAACTGTCAGAGCATGAGAAACTGGACTGTACTATAAGGTGGCTGAATTTCCTTTACCTGAATTTTTACAGGTTGGAAAAAGGAACTCTGAAACTTGAGGAGTTCCTTGAAGATCCGGGTCCGTGTTATTCGGATTGCCCCTATGCTGAAAAATGCCCTTCTATATCTGCGCCTCCATATCATCCTGCAGTGCCGATAACTCATAATTTCATGGTTCTTATGAAATTCAATCCCGGGGTGAATGTTTTAAGTTCCATCTTTTAACAAAGGGCATTCTAAATATGGGCATTTTTCGCCTGAGTGCATAATTTCACAATTTGCTCCGATATATTTCTCAGAATCGATGATGTCTTTTTTAGAAGTTCTCCGTTTGCTGTATCCAACATGCAGGACAGTTTCTTTATTACATGATGGACAAACAACTGTGTATTTATCTTCAACAATCATAGTTTATCACCTCCGCATCAGATTCTGCCACAAGGTGCGGAAAATAGCAGCTATTCAACTATGCAACTAGGAGGAAAATCAAAATGGCGATTTATGATTTCAGTGGCTGGGCCACTCGAAATGATCTGCAGTGCGCCGATGGGAGAATCATCCGGAAAGATGCTTTCAAACAGCAGAATGGTGAGACAGTCAGTCTTGTCTGGAATCATCAGCATAATTCTCAGGATAATGTTCTTGGGCATGCGCTGCTTGAGAATCGGGACGAAGGTGTCTATGCATACTGCACGTTCAATGACACAGAATCTGGACAGACAGCTAAAAAACTGGTGCAGCATGGCGACGTTGTATCGCTTTCAATCTGGGCAAACCAGCTTCAGCAGAATGGCCGTGACGTGGTCCACGGTATCATTCGTGAGCTGAGTCTTGTTCTTGCCGGTGCGAATCCGGGGGCATTTATCGATACGGTAATGGCTCATGGTGCAGATGCTGATCCTGATCAGATTGAAGAGCTTATTGCAAATTACAATGAAAATATTATGCTTTATCATTCCGATGAACCGGATGAGAAAGACAGGAAAGGAAAAAAAGAAATGGACAAACAGGAAAAAGACCAGCCAGAAGACCAGTCCAAAGACAATGAGGGAGAAACGCTCGGGGACGTTTTTAATACATTAACCAAAAAACAGAAAGATCTCGTTTATGCGTTACTTGGTTCGACTCTGGAAGATGAGGATGAGCCCGATGACGATGATAAGGATGATGAAGGAGGAAAAACAAACATGAAGCATAACGTATTTGACCAGGGCAGTATGCAGGAGAGAAATTATCTTAGCCATGCGGACCAGGAGAGTATTATCAATCTTGCCAAGACTAACAGTGTCGGCAGCCTTCGGACAGCACTTCAGATTTATGCTGAGAACAACAGTGATACTCTGGCACATGATGGTATGACCGGTATCACAGATGCTGACGAAGTGATGGAAGCGCTGTTTCCTGAATTCAGAGATGTGCGCCCGGGCGCTCCGGAAAGAATAACCCGTGACCAGGGCTGGGTCACCGCGGTAATGAGTAAAGCCTATAAAACCCCGTTCAGCCGTATCCGTACCCGTCAGATGGACGCCCGTGATGCGAAGCTTCGGGCTGTCGGCTATAAGAAGAAAGGCGATCAGAAGAAAGAACGGGGCAACATGACCCTGTATAACAGAACCACGGACCCGCAGACCATTTATGTCAAGGATAAGCTGAACCGTGACGATATCCTCGATATTACCGATTTTAATGTCGCGGCTTATATTTATCAGGATATGCGTGAGAAGCTTAATGAGGAGATTGCGATTGCCATTATGGTTGGGGACAGCCGGGAGCCAGGAGCAGATGGAAAGATCGATGAGACCCATATCCGCCCGATCTGGCAGGATGATGAGTTCTTCACCATCCATGCGGATGTTGATATTGAAGCCTCCAAAAAGGAACTTCAGGGAACAAATACATCTGCCAATTTCAGCGAGAATTATGTTTATGCAGAAGCTATTATCCGCGCGGCGCTGTATGCCAGAGAGAGCTACAAAGGAAGCGGAACTCCGGACTTCTACTGTACCCCTCATCTTGTAAATGTGATGCTGCTTGCCAAGGATCTGAACGGGCGTCGTATTTATGATACGGTGTCCGATCTGGCCAAGGCTCTTGACGTGGGGGCTATCTACAAGGTAGAGCAGTTCGAAGGACTTGAGAGAACAGACAAAGAGACGAAGAAAAAGAAGCTGCTCGGTCTGTTCGTGAACATGGCTGATTATACGATCGGTTCCACGAAGGGTGGGGAGATTACGAAATTCAACCAGTTCGATATTGACTTCAACCAGGAGAAGTATCTGCTGGAGACCAGGATTTCCGGCGCTCTGACCAGATACCACTGTGCGATTGCACTGGAAGAGCCCACGGAGGGGGAATAATTGGTCTTACCGTTAAACCCGTAGACGGTGAGACCGAGCATTACGGGAAAACCATACATGATCTTCAGGATAACATTGAGATCACTTCAGGCAGTATCAAAGGTACTTCCAGATATGTGACAGGGTTTACCCAGTTCAGCGATGATCCCGCAGAACAGGAAGGAACTTATATTGCTCTGGAGTTTGAGATGGATGACGATGTATCCATTACAACGGAACTTGTCGGAGGCTCACACGGGCCTGTTACAGTGGAGGATGGGTTCTGCATTTACAGGATCACAAATCCTGCGGAACAGAGTATCAAAGTGACAATTACCAAAGATGACAGTCAGGAAACGATTGTGTACAGTCTGGAGTCTCTGGTATGTGAAACACCCGAGGATGCAGTATTGGATTCTGTTCAGGATCCGGTACGGGACAATCGATACAATCCACTCAGAGGAGAAAACTGAAATGAAATTTTATGGGGTAATCGGCTATGTGGAGACGGTTGAAACGGAACCCGGCATCTGGGAAGAGAAAAACACGGAACGTGCATACTGCGGTGATCTGATCCGGAATTTCGGGAAGCATGAACCTTCAGGTAATGTGAACGATAATATTAATATCGCGAATGAAGTTTCTATTATAGCTGACCCCTATATCATGGAACACTTCTGGGCGATCAGGTATGTTAAATTTACATTACCGGCGCTTAGCGGTGCATGGAAAGTTACAGACGTGGAAGTAGCCAGTCCAAGGCTGATATTGACAATCGGGGGTGTGTATAATGGCAACACAGCTGGAACTCCAGGCAAAGCTTGAGGGAGTGCTTGGCAGCAGGAACGTATATTATCAGCCTCCTGAATCTGTTAAGATGGCTTATCCGGCAATTGTATATTCCAGACCAAATATTGGGAGCAGGTTTGCGAACGACGCGGCCTACTCCCATTTGTTTCGTTATGAGCTGATTGTGATAGACAGAAAACCGGATCATCCCGTTATTATGGAACTTTTGAAATTTCGTTACTGTTCCTATGACAGGCAGTATATTTCTGACAATCTTTATCATGATGTTTTGACACTATATTTTTAAGGAGGTAATCAACTATGGCTCTTTCTAAAGCCCTCGTATGGGACGATATCGGACAGCGTCTCTATGAAACCGGCGTCAAAAGGGGTGTTCTTTATCCGCAGGCACAGGGAAAATACCCGAAAGGCGTAGTGTGGAACGGTCTGACCGGAGTGACAGAAAATCCATCAGGTGCAGAGGCGACTCCGCTGTACGCAGACGACATCAAATATATTAACCTGTATTCCGCCGAGGAATTCGGTGCGACTATAGAAGCATACACATATCCGGATGAATTCGGGGAGTGTGACGGATCTGCCACACTTCAGACAGGTGTTTCGATCGGGCAGCAGTCCCGTAAACCGTTCGGTATGTCTTATGTCACAACGATTGGCAATGACGTGGATGGGACCGACTATGGTTATAAGATCCATCTGGTCTATGGTGCGATGGCGTCTCCTTCCCAGAAAAATTACAGTACGATCAACGATAGCCCGGATGCGGTTACATTTTCCTGGGAGGTCAGTACGACTTCAGTGAATGTGGCCGGGCATAAACCTACCGCCACTCTGGTAGTGGATTCCACGAAGTTTACGGATGAAGCTGGCAAGGCGAAATTAAAGAAGCTTGAAGATGCGCTGTATGGCACGGAATCTGCTGATCCGTATCTTCCGCTTCCGGACGAAGTTATCAAACTGTTATCGGGAAACTGATTGGTCTCACCATTAAGCCCGTGGATGGTGAGACAGAGTGCTACGGGAAAGTGGCCGAAGATCTTCAGGAAGACATCGGGTTCAGGCTTGGCACTTCCATTTATGGTACTTTAAAGTACGTGACAGATTATAGTCAGTTTAATGGAGGGACGGACGAACGGGAAGGAACCTATCTTGCATTGGCATTTGAGATTCCTGAGGGTATGTCCGTTACAACCGAATTAGTCGGAGGACCGCATGGACAGGTTACGGTAGAGGATGAATTCTTTGTTTACAGGATTACAGACCCTGCAGCACAGACCATAGAAGTGGTGGCCACTAAAGGAGACGATCAGGAAACGATAGTGTACAGCCTGGAGTCTCTGGTATGTGAAATACCTGAAGATGCTGTATTGGATTCGGTTCAGGATCCGATACGGGACGATCGATACAATCCGATCAGAGGAGAAAATTGAAATGATACAGACCCCCTTCCAGAACGGTTGGGGGTCTTTTAAGAAAGGAGAAAAAAAAGATGCTGAAGAAAACAATCGCTTATGAAGACTATAACGGAGTAAGCAGAAAAGAAGACTATTATTTCAACCTGTCAAAAGCGGAAGTTATGGAGATGGAAATGGGGACGACAGGCGGAATGGCCGAAATGATCCGGCGTATCGTCGCGGCCCAGGATACTCCGACACTTATTTCGATTTTTAAAGACCTGATTTTAAAATCATATGGAGAGAAGAGCGCGGATGGGAAACGCTTTATCAAATCCAAAGAGCTTTCTGAAGCATTTTCCCAGACAGAAGCGTACTCCATTCTGTTTATGGAACTGGCAACGGATGCGGGCGCAGCCTCGGATTTTGTGAATGGGATAATGCCGGCAGACTTGCCCAAAATGCTTGATAAATCCGAAAAGTGAAAAAAATGGAGGGTTAGAAATGCTTCAGTTGACGGTTGTAATCAGACCTGAGGGATGGGACGAAGAGAAGGAAGAATTTATTGAGCCCGAAATCAGAACACTCCAGCTGGAGCATTCACTTGTCTCTCTTTCCAGGTGGGAATCAAAATGGCATACATCGTTTCTCGCGAAGAAGGAGCTGACAGTAGAAGAAACCATCGATTATATAAAATGCATGACTTTAACAAAGGGAGTTTGTCCTGATATTTACAGTTATATTACCAATCGGCATATAAACATCGTGCAGGATTACATTTCTGATTCAATGACTGCGACTACATTCGGTAAAAGCAGCACGGGTACCAGGAATCGAGATATCATTACCTCAGAGATTATTTATTACTGGATGATCAGGTTCGGGATTCCGTTTGAATGCCAGAAATGGCATCTGAACCGGCTGCTGACTCTGATCAGGGTCTGCAACGTCAAGAGTCAGCCGGTAAAGAAGAAGAGCTTAGGTGAAATCATGAGAAACAATGCTGCACTGAATGCCGAACGACGGAAACAGCTGAACACAAAAGGTTAACACAAAGGGGATGGAGCAATGATAACGTTCAGATCGAAGGGAGATTACAGCAAAGCCACCCGGTATTTCGAGAAACTTCGTGAGAAGGCGAAATTGGGGGTACTGGACAAGTACGGAAAAGCCGGGGTGGATGCTCTTTCTTCCGCAACCCCGGTCGACAGCGGAACAACCGCCGCTTCGTGGGGATACGAGATCGAACATTCTGCCGGATGCTCCAAAATCGTGTTCACGAATTCAAATGTAGTGAAAGGTGTTAATATTGCAATCATTTTGCAGTACGGGCATGGAACCGGAACAGGAGGCTGGGTTCAGGGAAGAGACTATATCAACCCTGCGATCCAGCCTGTTTTTGACCAGATAGCAAAAGAGGCCTGGGAGGAGGTTGTAAGCGTATGAGTACGACAATCGACTCAAGAGTTCTTGAGATGCGGTTTGATAACGGCCAGTTTGAAAAGGGCGTTTCCACCAGCATGTCAACTCTTGATAAGCTTAAAGAAAAGCTGAATCTGTCCGGAGCCTCCAAGGGACTTGAGAATGTAAGCGCAGCGGCCGGAAAATTCAAAATGGATGGTATCAGTTCAGCAATCGATACTGTTCATGCAAAATTCTCAGCTCTGGAAGTAATGGGCATGACTGCACTGGCAAATATTACCAACTCGGCGATCAACGCCGGCAAGAGGATGATTAATGCCTTTGCTATCGAACCGGTGACCACCGGATTTAATGAATTCGAGCTTAAGATGGGTTCGGTTCAGACAATTATGGCCAGCACCGGTGCAAGTCTGGAAGAGGTAAACGGATACCTTAACGAATTAAATGAATATTCTGACCGGACCATTTATTCGTTTTCCGATATGACACAGAACATTGGTAAATTTACCAACGCCGGGGTCAAACTGGAAGATGCAGTGATGGCCATTAAAGGTATCAGCAATGAGGCCGCATTATCCGGAGCCAATGCGAATGAAGCTTCCCGTGCCATGTATAACTTTGCCCAGGCTTTGTCGGCGGAATACGTAAAGCTGATTGACTGGAAATCCATTGAAAATGCCAATATGGCAACTGTCAGTTTTAAGGAACAGCTTCTTGAGGCGGCAGCCGCAGCAGGTACTGTCGAAAAGACAACGGATGGAATGTATAAGGTCCTGACCCAGAATAATATGGGCGGTACCATGGATATGGCGGTCAGCGCAACGTCTAATTTTAACGACAGTCTTGCTTATCAGTGGATGACAACAGAAGTGCTGGTCAACACACTGAAGGATTATGCCGATGAAACCACCGAAATTGGTAAAAAGGCTTACGCTTCAGCGCAGGATGTTAAGACATTCTCGATGATGATGGACACTCTGAAAGAGGCGGCTCAGTCCGGATGGGCGCAGACATGGGAACTGATCATCGGCGACTTTGAGGAAGGAAAAGCGCTTTGGACAAGTCTGTCCGAAATGTTCGGCAGCCTGATCGGAAATTCTGCGGATGCAAGGAACGAACTTCTGGGCGGCGCTTTAAATTCAAACTGGCAGAAAATCGTAGAACAGGTTTCGGAAGCGGGGATCTCCGTCGATGATTTTCAGGAGAAGGTAAAAGAAGCTGCCAGAGCACACGGAGTTTCCATCGACGAGATGATTGAAGAACAGGGGACACTGGCGGCGGTCATGGCTTCCGGGGCTGTCTCCGGAGATATCATTAAAGAAGCCATCAACGAATTGGCAGGAGGAGCCAGGGAGGCGTCGGCGGCAACTTCTGATCTTGGAGACGTTGTAAACCGTGTGCTGCAGGGAGAGTTCGGAACCGGAGAAGAACGTGTGAAGGCTCTGGCTGAAGCCGGGTATGATTATGCAACTGTACAGGAGCTGGTCAATGAGGCGATAGCCGGCGGTTCTGTCGATGTATCGGAACTGTCAGATGCTCAGATGGAAAATCTTGGCTATACGGCAGAACAGATCAAGGCGCTCCGGGAACTTGCAAAACAGGCGGAAGAAACCGGGACGCCATTAAACGAACTTATCGAACATCTTGATAAACCATCTGGGAGGCAGCTGTTATTCGATTCGATGAAAACTTCAATCCAGTCGGTTATCAAAGTGTTTGATGTTCTGAAACAATCATGGAAAGATGTTTTCGGTGTTGCCACTTCTGAACAGTTATATTCGATCATCGAGGCTGTCCATTCTTTTGCGGAAGGTCTGTCTTCCGGTATCGTTCAAAATGCTTCAAAACTGTCAAGTATATTTAAAGGGCTTTTTTCTGTTCTGGATATGGGGAGAAAAGTCCTTTCTTCTGTTGCCGGCTTTTTTATGGATATTCTTGGCTCCAGCGGAATGAAGAGTCTGGGAACTTTTCTTCTGGATACGGCGGCCTCTATTGGAGATTTTTTTACTTCCCTGAATGAAGGATTCCATGCGAATGACCTATCAGGATTGTTTGACAGCATTTCTTCTTCTGTTTCTGATTTTTTAGGAATGTTTACCGGAGGACTTCGAGGGTTCGGCGATAACATATCCGATCTGTGTTCCCGTATCAGTAAACCTCTCAGCAATGTCAGGGAGATTGTTTCCGGGGTGCTGACAGGTATATGGGAAACAATCAAAGACGTATTCGGGCTGATAAAAGACCATGTGTCTATTGGGGATATTTTTGCCGGTCTGCTCGGGGCCACTGCACTGACAACGCTGAAAAAATTTGCGGGACTTCTTGATAAGGCAAAAGAAGGGGTCCAAAGCTTTTTCGATTTTTTTAAGGGCGATAAGTCAGGAGGAATTAAGGATAACATTTCAAAGGTACTCGATTCTGTGCATGATTCCCTTGAATCTTTTACAAGCGGGATAAAAACGGTATCTTTACTGAGTATCGCTGTTGCGGTCGGTGTTCTGGTCAATGCGTTGAAGTCCTTGTCTGAATTGAATTCCGATGAGCTTGGCTCCGGCCTGGCGGCAGTTGCTTCCATGATGTTCATGCTGACCCGGTCACTTTCCTCCATCACAAAAAGTCTGGGGAAACAAAGTTCCAGCACGGGAGGAATCGTTAAAACGGGGGCCTCTCTTATTTTATTGGCGAAAGCCGTGGAAATCCTTGCTGATGCGATGCAGGCTCTTAGCGGGATGTCCTGGGATGAGATTGGCCACGGACTTTCCGCTATGGGCGGTGTTCTTGTCGAATTCGTAGCGGCTGTCCGGATAATCAATGGAAGCAAAGTATCTCTGTCAACTGGCGCCGCGATGCTTGCATTAGCCCAGTCCTGCAAAATGCTGGGTGAAGCGTTAGGAGCACTCGGTAAACTGTCCTGGGATGAAATCGGACGCGGGCTTTCTGCCATGGGGGGAGCTCTTGGAGAACTTGTTGCAGCGGTATCGATTCTCAGCAAAATGGGAGGGTTCGGCTCGTTATTTGGAAGCGTCGGAATTCTTATTGCCGTGCAATCCCTGCAGAAGATGGCAGAGGGACTGAAAAGCTTTTCTGAATTCTCCTGGGATGAAACGAAACGTGGTCTTGCAGCCATGGGTGGTGCTCTTGGCGAATTGGGAATTGTACTTGGAGGTCTGGGCAAGGTTACCGGACTGTCCAGTATATTCGGAGCTACCTCCATACTGATTGCCGTGCAGGGACTTGACGATCTGGCCACCGCATTGGAAAGCTTTTCGAAATTTTCCTGGGATGAAATCGGGCGCGGACTTTCCGCTATGGGCGGAGCCCTTTCCGAAGTCAGCGTGGTAGCCGGAGCACTTGGTAAGATAGCCGGCTTATCCGGGATATTTGGGGCCGGGGCAATACTGATTACTGTTCAGGGCCTGAGCGATCTGGCGGAAGCACTTGGTAAATTTGGAGGAATGTCCTGGAATGAGATAGGCCATGGCCTTGCTGCGATGGGAGGGGCCCTTGCAGAAGCAGGAGGGATTTCGGGAGCAATTGGTATTCTTTCCGGCTTATCCGGAGTATTAGGCGGAGCAGCAGTCTGGGTTACCATTCAAGGCTTGAATGATCTTGCGGCCGCACTGCAGAATTTTGCGGCGATGTCCTGGGACGAGATCGGCCACGGACTGGCTGCAATGGGAGGAGCCCTTGCGGAAGCAGGCGGGATTTCCGGAGCCTTAGGCGCTTTGACCGGTTTCGCAGGTGTTCTTGGCGGCGGGGCAATCGCTCTGATAACGACCAATATTAATGATCTGGCTGATGCATTTATGAAGTTCAGCAGTATGGACTGGGATGAGGTAGGCCGTGCGCTTACGTCTATGGGTGCTGCCCTTGGAGAGACTGCTATAGGCGGAATTCTCAATACGTTTTCAGGGTTTGGCGCCGGAGCGATAAAGACCATGGCGGAACCCCTTGGGGCATTGGCTGATTCGGTAAAAAAATGGACAAATATCTCTGTTTCTGAAAGCCTCAGCGGGCAGCTGGGTTCTCTTGCGGATGGGATCAGGAAATTTACTTTTACCGGATGGGGCGCTTCCGATATTTCAAAAATCGCAAGTCCTCTTGGAACACTGGCTGATTCCGTAAAGAAATGGTCCGGGGTTTCTATTGCTTCAGGACTGGGCGGAGAGGATGGCGCTTTAGCTTCTCTTGCATCCGGAATTAAGCAGTTTAATTTCACATGGATGGCGGGATCATCCATTGACGAAGTGGCCGGGCCATTAGGAGCATTGGCGGAATCTATTTCAAAATGGTCCGGAGTTTCCATTCCTTCGGGGCTGGGTGGAGAAAATGGTTCTCTTGCTGCTATTGCGGAAGGGATCAAAAAGTTCAGCTTCAAAGGCAGCAATATCGATAAACTTTCATCGGTATCAGAAGCTTTAGGCGCATTGGCCCAGTCTGCGCAGGAATGGTCCGGCGTACAGATTCCGGATGATCTGCCGGGAAAACTCTCTTCCCTGAGCGAAGCGGCGGCAGGCATGGCAGCCATCTTAAGCGAGAATCAGGCGGAGCTTACTTCCGGAGGTGCATCTTTTGGAGCTGGAATCGTAACGGCTATGAGTGAGGCGGTCGAAAATGTCACTCAGGCTATGGATGCACTGGTGTCCAGTACCGGAAGCTATGCGTCAGATTTCAATGCCAATGGCGAAGCTCTGGGAACTGCTCTTGTTACCGCTTTGAAAGAATCGCTTTCTGATGCCGGTTCGACAGCAGAGACAGAAATTGGAGGTGCTCTGAATATTGCAGACAGCTATGAGAGCGGTTTTTCTTCCAGCGGTTCATCTTTAGGGACAGCATTTGTTACTGCTTTGGGAAACGCTCTCAGCAGTGCAGGTTCTACAGCCGGCTCAAGAGTATCGGCCGCGGTGTCTGCGATAAACGGTTACTGGCAGTCATTCTATAATGCCGGCGGATATCTCGGGTCAGGTCTGGTGAGCGGTATCAATGCGAGAACGACAGATGCCTATAACGCTGGTTTTGCTCTTGGCCAGGCGGCGGTTCAGGGCGAGAAAGCAGGGCAGCAGTCCAATTCTCCATCCAAATTAACGATTAAAGCCGGTAAATGGCTTGGCGAAGGTCTTATTATTGGTATGCAGAAGATGGGAGCAAGAGTCTATAATGCTGGTAATGAGATAGGAAAAACTGCTACAGTTTCGCTTTCATCCGCCATGTCAAAGATCTCTGATTTCATTACGAACGATATTGATGCGGAACCGAAAATCAGACCCGTCCTCGACCTGAGCGATGTCCGAAAAGGTGCCGATGCCATGCATGGGCTGCTCGGTTTTTCTCCGGCTGTTGCTGTGGGGGAGAATATCGGTGCAATCAGCATGATGATGAGCCAGAATAATCAAAATGGCGCAAATGATGATATAGTTTCGGCAATAGACCGACTGGAGAAGTCTCTCGGGCAGAGAGGCGGAGATACGTACACGATCAATGGCATTACTTATGATGATGGCAGCAACATCACGTCTGCAGTGAAGTCGCTGATCAGAGCGGCGCGAATGGAAAGGAGGGTGTAAAATGGGCAAAATTGTGGTCTCGGATTTTAAATTCTATGACACCAATACATCAGACCGTGAAGTGATCGCGAAATGGAGTGCCCCCAAGGGTTACGAAAACACTACGGATCATTATGCACTCATCTGGTATTACTACACCAAAGCCTATCCGAACACTGCATTCCGAAAAACCGATACTGTGGAAACTGTCCAATCAGGGCAATCGAGTTACACTGCTCCTGACGAAGCCTACAAGGTCGCCATCGTAGTAAGACCTATCGCAAAGACCCATAAGGTAAACAATCAGGATGTTGCGTTATGGCAGGGGACCAATTCGACATTTACCAAGACGTTTGAAGTTTCAAAGCCGAAACAGCTTGGAGCAGTCACGGATATCCAATTATGGATAGAAGTAAATACTGACCGGACAGTTCGTGCGAGCTGGGTATGGTCTCAGGCGCATACCGCCAGCTATCTTGTTACCTGGCAGTATGGGGATGGAAGAAGTGGACGGTGGTATAGCGGATCAGAAGAAAATGAAACCCGGCCCCTTTCTTCCTACACTCCGCCGGATAACGCTGCACATGTTCGGATCAGAATCCGTCCGATTTCCGAGACCCGCGATGTATATGGTCAGGATACTGCTTACTGGACAGCATCTGCCAGCAGCTGGGAAGAATACAGGTTTGAAGCAGAGCCGGTAGAGAATAAGGGAGCAATAACAAATGTTTCCCTCAACCTTGAACCGGATACAGAACGAAGTCTGTTTGCGCACTGGCAGTGGTCAGAGTCGCATACGGCGGCATACAAAACCAGATGGGACTATAATTCCGGAATTGGCTGGATTTTTGGAAAAGAACCTGACAATCTTCTGGTGAAACAGGATTCCTATTCTCCTCCGGCAAACGCAAAGAGTGCGAGATTCCGGGTACTCCCTATTGCGGAGGAGCATGTTCAAAATGGTGTAACCGTACCCTGGTGGAAAGCCGAATGGAGCGACTGGTATAAATACATTTTCGAGGCGGAAGCTCCTCCTCAGGTGGGAACTGTATCAAGCCTGTGGCTGCGGCGGCAGAGCGGGACAGACCGTACGTTATATGCCAGTTGGGAATGGGACAGGGAAAATACAGAATCCTATTCCGTACAATGGGCCTACGACACAGGAGACAACGTATGGTTTGACAGCGGAACTGATACAGTTACTTCTACACAGGCTATGCATAATGCAGAGTCAAATGCCAAACGGATCAGGGTCAGAGTCAAGCCGAACGCAAAGACCCATCTGGATCACGGAGAGACCGTTGCCTACTGGGAAGCTCCTTATACGGATTGGGTGGAATACATTTTTGAGGAAGTCGTAAAAGTTCCGATGGTGCCACAGGCTTCAGTAGAACAGTATATGTTTAAAGCTGAAGTAGATGTCTATGAAGAGAACATTGTGCAGGTAGAGTTTCAGGTTGTAGAGAATAACTCTGTAATATTTGCAACCGGGATTGCAAATGTTGTAACCAGTCATGCGGCGTATTCCTGCAGCGTAACTGCGGGCGGAAAATACAAAGTCCGCTGCAGGGGTATATCGGTCAGCGGAGCATATAGCGAGTGGTCTGAGTATTCGAATGAGGTAGGAACTCCGCCATCCGCTCCTCGGTCAATTACCAGTTGTCGTGCATTAAGCTCTACGTCAGTAGAGGTAACATGGACAGCGGCGCCAAATGCTGAAGAGTATGAAGTAGAGTATACGACTAATAAGTTATATTTTGATGCTGCATCTTCGACTCAGTCTTCAACAGTGGAAGGAGCATTCAACCGGGCAATTCTTACAGGTCTTGAAACAGGTGAAGAATGGTTTTTCCGCGTGAGAGCCTCCAATGATAACGGAAAATCAGGCTGGACAGATATTGTTTCAGTTGTGCTTGGCAAAAAACCTTCTGCTCCTACAACCTGGTCACAGACTTCCACTGGTATCATCGGTGATGATATTACTTTATACTGGGTACATAATTCTGAAGATGGATCCCGACAGAGAAAAGCTCAAATAGAGATTTCGGCAGGAAGAAATAAGCACATCGAAGAAATTGATACTCCGGTATCCGATACGGAAGATGAAGATGAAGACGAAAGTGAACAGCCGATAAACTCATACGTATTATCCACAAAAAACTATTCAGAAGGTTCTGAGATTAAATGGCGTGTGAGAACCATGGGTGTTACAGGCGAATACAGTGACTGGTCTGCCGCAAGGACAATTAAAGTTTACGCCCCTCCGACACTGGCCTTTGGTGCAGACGGAACAAATTTACCGGAGGTTCTCAGAAAATTTCCCTGGTATATCGTCGCCAGATCTGGTCCTGATTCGCAGACTCCTGTTGGCTACCATCTGACAATTTCATCAAATGAGTCATACGAAACGATAAACAGTGTCGGAGAGGAAGTATGGGTAAATAAAGGTCAGCAGATCTTTTCGAAATACTTCGACATTGACGATCACACATTGTCTGCTTGTTTGACAGCCAGTGATATTGATCTGGAGAATAATATTTCTTATCTGATTCACTGCGAGGTTTACATGAATTCCGGGCTTAGTGCAAGTGCCGAAGCAATGTTTACAGTGGACTGGCAGATAAATGATTACATGATAAATGCTGAAATCGGGGTCAACTGGGAGAATTTGTCTGCCTATATTTGTCCATACTGCGAGGATTTCAACGGCAATCGGGTGCAGGATGTGCTGATGTCCGTATATCGTCGGAATTTTGACGGAACTTTTGTCCTGATTGCGGATAATATCGAAAACCAGCATGCTGCCGAGGAAATGTTTCTGGATTCATCCGGCAGCTATCTCCTGGATTCCAATGGTGATCCTTTCTTTAACATAGTAACAGCATACTCTGCCACATATGTTACGGATCCTCATCCCGCGCTTGACTACGCAAGATACCGTATTGTAGCCATGTCCAAAACTACCGGGGAAATCGATTTTTACGATATGCCTGGTTATCCGATTGGTGAAGCTGCAGCGGTTCTGCAATGGGATGAAAAATGGTCTTCCTTTGAGGACCCGGAAGAAAACATATATCAGCAGCCTGTATGGGTTGGTTCGCTGCTCAAACTTCCCTACAACCTTGATGTTTCCGAGGAAGGCGACGTGGATAATTCTCTGGTCGAGTATATTGGCCGGGAGCATCCGGTAAGTTATTACGGAACACAGCGGGGCTCCACTTCTACCTGGAATGTGGATGTGATTAAGGAAGATACAGAAACACTCTATCAGCTGAGGAGGCTGCAGAGATACGCCGGAGACGTTTATGTAAGAGAACCGTCCGGTCTTGGTTACTGGGCTAATGTGAAAGTGTCATTCAGTCAGGTGCATTGCGAGCTTGTGATTCCTGTAACACTCACTATTACCAGGGTTGAGGGAGGTGCATAAAAATGCCGGACTGGTATTCATCCATGCAGCAGACTTTCGAGTATTACATCGTGAATCCGGATTCCTGGAAAGATGTAAAAAAGCTTGAGAAAGTAAAATCCTGCACCATGGACTATGATCTGGACAGTGAGACGATCATTTCCGCCTCAATCGATTGCGATGACAAAATCGGAGAAAACTACATCCGGGCATATCTTATAACAATTCAAAATGGAATCAAAGACAAATACCCGTTGGGTACAGTGCTTGTCCAGACACCATCCACAAGTTTTGACGGCAAATCAAGCGGAAATTCCCTTGACGCGTACAGCCCTCTTCTGGAATTGAAAGAAAAGCTTCCGCCTATTGGTTATGCCGTCCGCAAGCATGAAAATATTATGTCACTGGCCTATGCCCTGTGCAGAGAAAATATGCGGCCGCCGGTCACAGCCTGTGAGAACGATGCCACGCTTGAATATGACTTTGTTTCTGATATGGGGGAAAACTGGCTCTCTTATCTGGCAGACCTGATTGCAAATGCAAACTATCAATTCGGACTGGATGATCTGGGCGGAATCATATTTGTTCCGGATCAGGATATTGCTTCTCTGCAGCCGGTTTGGACTTATGATGACAGCAACAGCTCTATTCTGTACCCGAATATCACTATGGAGCGAGATCTCTACGGGATTCCCAATGTGGTAGAGGTTATCTGCTCCAGAGATTCCGGATACTATTATTCGAGAGTCTCCAATGACGATCCAAACAGTCCGATCTCGACTGTGAATCGTGGGAGGGAAGTGGTTCACAGAGAGACCAATCCGTCTTTTCCAGGGGAGCCAAACCAGGGAATCATCGACGAATATGCGCAGCAGCTTCTCCGGAATTTATCATGCCTGGAGTACACAATGCAGTACACGCATGGTTACTGCCCTGTCCGTATCGGCGACTGTGTACGTCTTAATTATGAACGGGCCGGGATTACAAATGTGAAAGCAAAAGTTGTGAGGCAGTCCATTAAATGTGAACCCGGATGCCCGGTAACAGAGACTGCGGTGTTCAGTACAAAGTTATGGGGGTGATCTGTGTTGGAGTTAGCGAGGGAACTGGCAAAAGAGTTTGCTTCTGTTACTTCCGACCGTGGCAGAAACTCTCAAAGGGAAACCATGACTTATGGGGTTATCAAGAAAAACGTGGATGATACCTATGTAAAATTAGATGGAACCGACGTTTTAACCCCCATTTCTTTTACAATGGACGCAGACGCGGAAGACCGTGTGCTGGTTCTGCTCAAAGATCACAGTGCGACCGTGATTGGGAATGTAACATCTCCTGCATCCGCAAAGACAGCTACAAGTTATATGAAGCTGACCGGGGACGGACTGGTGGTCGGAAATCTTGGAAACGGCGGCGATCCTACAGGAACTTACGCGCTGATTGCCGGGGATGGATATTTCATCAAAACTCAGGACGGCAAAACCCTGGCGTCTTTCACTTCGGACAAGATCGAGTTCGGAGATGGAAAGGGAATCTTTACCTCTGATTCGATTTCGCTGGCAAACGGGGCACTGGAGATTGATGAAAACGCCGTATCATTTCAAAATGGAAGAACAGTATTCGGGAAAGACAAGATTGTTATCGGTGCAGTAAACGGTCCCACTGCCGTGTTTACCGCAAACGATATTTCTCTGGCTGATGGCGCGGCCAAAATCACAGAGACATCTTTAATTTTTGGGGCGAGAGGCGTCCGTGGCGATGGACCCAAAGCAGTATTTTCTGTAGATGGAATCACTCTGGGAACAGAGGGGCTATCTCAGGCCAGATTTACCACAAGTGGTATTTCTCTGGCTGATGGTGTTGCTGTAATCAGTCCGTCGTCCATAACACTCGGAGCGAAATCCACAAGTTATACCGGGGCTGTAACGCATGGTCCGCAGGCAGTATTTTCTGTAGATGGAATCACTCTTGGGACCTATGGATTGTCTCAGGCCAAATTTACCACGAGCGGGATCACTTTGGCGGATGGACTCTCTGAGTTTACGCCATCGTCCATAACACTCGGAACAAAGGGGACAAATAGTTACGGATATACGACATATGGCCCAAAGGCAGTATTTTCTACTGACCAAATTTCTTTGGCTGACGGAGCTGCCGTGATAACTCCTTCATCTATAACTCTTGGTGCAGGCGGCAGTGGTTCCTATGGACCTAAAGCTGTATTTTCTACTGACCAAATTTCTTTGGCGGATGGAGAACTGGTAATTACGCCATCTTCAATAAGGCTTCGTGCAAAAACCGGGACGGATTATTATGGCAGCGCTGTTTACGGTCCTGAAGCTGTATTCTCTGCGACAGGTATGAGCCTTACTTATAACGGTTCCAATACAGCTACGTTTACCACAGATGGCGTTACATTGGCAGATGGCGAGGCATCATTTTCCAAAGATTCCTTGTTGCTTGGACAAGATTCTTCCACTATTTCGCTGTGCGGTGGGAATGGTCTCATAACTATGGACAATGATATTTTGGTCATTGAAGGCTTTAACGCAAGAGCAGTGGGATTTAAAAATCAGTATTTTGATGGAGTTGGTTATGACCGAAGTGAAATAATCTGCAGAAATGACGGCAGCTATCACGCCAGAATCGGCATACAGACCCTCGATTTCTGGAATAACGGCTCATCTATCATTGTGGATCTTTCCGAGGGTATAACGTTCAATGCGTTGGCTTCCAATGCTACGATCAGCTTCAATACTGGAAGCAGTTCTGACGTGATCACTGCAAACGGGTATGAAATGCTGCAGGCGAACCGACTGGTTTATGCGGGACGTGTAGTAGGTACAACTACCATAGCGGCTGGAGCTATAGCAAACGCTATTGCATATCCGGATATACCAGATGGGTATCGTCTTGTCGGGGTACGTCAGGCTTCCTGCAGCAGACCAAAGTTCTGTGTTTTGACGAGATATGTAGCGGACCCCACTACCGGGAGAATCATGGTGACATACAAAAACATATCAGACAGCGAGATTAGTGTGACGATTGCAATGGAATGGTTCGCGCTTCGCACGTATGCTGTATATAGTGTTGGCGAAAGCACAAATGTCACATGGGGTAATGATGAATAAGTCGTAATGTATTCTCCATTGGTGTACCCAGGTTATCGAAAAGTGAATAAATTTAAAAAAAAAAGCCTTGTCAGAGGAAAAATCTTCTGTCAGGGCTTTTTTATTTTGCACGAAAAGGAGGTGAAAAAAAATGAGATGGCAACCATAGAAACTTATTTCATATTGACCAAGTTACTGAGCCGGAACCCCGGCTAAAAAATCAAAATGGTACAGGAGGAAAAAAAACATGGCGAAACTTACAGATTACACGGAAGCTACCAGATTTGACAGTGGGGATATTCTTATCAAGGATGGTAAAAACGGCACAAAAAAGATAACGGCGGCGAATGCGGCTGCTGAGTTTGCGGGATTATTATCTCCAATCAATCATCGTAATGTCTGGAGAGGAAAAAATCTGGGGACCAAAGTTACGGATGCTCAGAAAGCTGCAATCAAGGATGGTACGTTCGATGACCTGTATATCGGAGATTACTGGGTTATCAACAGCGTAAACTGGCGGATTGCGGATATGGATTACTGGCTTCGCTGCGGGGATACGGATTTTAATACCCATCATCTCGTGATCGTCCCGGATTCATGTCTCGGTGAGAACAAACCGATGAACGAGTCCGGAAAAACTGAAGGCGGTTATCACGGATCCGAGATGTATACAACTACATTACCCAGCATAAAGACCACATATATTGATAAAGCATTTCCGAGTCTGGTGCTGACTCATAAAGAATACCTTACTAACGCAGTTACGGAGGGGCATCCGTCAGGTGGCGGATGGTTCGAGTCTACTGTCGAATTAATGAATGAAATCATGGTCTATGGGTGTCCGATCTTTACACCGGCGAACACTGGAACAACAGTACCGACACTTTATACTATCAATAATTCGCAGCTTGCGCTGTTTCAGCTTAATCCACGAATGATCAAAACCAGGTACAATTATTGGCTGCGGGATGTGGTATCTGCGTCGCTCTTCGCGTTTGTGGTCATCAGCGGCGATGCGGGCAGCCGCTCCGCGTCGGATGCTTACATTGGTGTTCGTCCGGTCTTCGCGATTGGTTCGTGAAATCGCGGGGCCCTGTGCCCCGAAAACTACGATTAATTACCGTACACAGGTTACTGAAAACTATGTTATAACACTGCGAAAAGGAGAATCAAAATGGATGAAGTAAAATACAGCGTGAAACTCGCTGACGGTACAACTTTTGAAAACCTCGGCTTAAACGGAAATAACTTTATCTCATCGGAGAAAGTTGATGCTTCCGCTTTTGAATTGAATTGCTCACCGGTAACGATCAACGATGGAAGTAATGAAGAAGTTCATGAAAACATGGAACTTGTTCAGGTCACTCAGATGGGCGACGAATACTGGTTTATTCTTCGTGATCTGTCGGAGAGTGAACTGGCACAGATCAAGCTCAGAGCTGATGTGGACTATATTGCGATGATGTCAGAGGTAGAACTTTAAGAAAGGAGAAAGTCATGCATAGCAATACTTACGAGAAAGTAAAGCGTTACTACATCCTTAAAATGTGGGACGAATCCAGAGTGAAAAACGCGGTTAAGATGAACTGGATTACGGAGGAGGAATTCCAGGAGATCACTGGAAATGCCTACTCTGCATGAGCGTTCTGGTAAGCGAGCGTAAAGAATCACAATTCGAAGTGGTAACATTTGCGGATGAATTAAGAAACATGATGATCGAGCTGATGCAGCGGCGGTTTGGAATAAAGAATCTGGAGCATATGGTGAGAGTACAATATGCTTATGGAAAGCTGACAACTGAGAACATTGAGTATTATCAGTCTGTACTGGCCTGTTCAAAACAGAATATTATGAATATTGCGGCTTTACTTACAAACAATGTAAGGGCCGCAAATTCACTTTATCCAGTTACCGAGGATGAATGGCGAAAACGGCGTGACTTTCAAAATTCTGCAATAGTAAACTGTGAATTGCTGATTAAAGAGTTACAGCATATTGTGACTCTGTTTAACGTAGATGTTAATATTTACGGCCGCTATATTAATGCGATAGATCGCGAGATTCATTTGATTAAGAGATGGCGTCAGAAAGATAATCGGACGATGTCGACCAAAAAGGGCAGTGTCTAAATATGCGTCGAACTTCGCGAATGTGAACAACAACGGCAATGCGAACAACAACAACGCGTCGAATACTAACATTGGTGTTCGTCCGGATTCCCTGATTAACCAACAGGGAAGGAGATGCTGTCCGTTCCTCCATAAGGATAAATGAGAAAGCTGTACGCATTTACCACGGTAACTATCGCTAAAGACGGTGAATAATTTATGACATATGAAGAGATGCTTTGTGACGCTAATAATTTGTATAAGGCCTACCTGGCTTCGGTAAAGGGCAGTAAATGGAAAAATTCCAGTCAGAGATTTTCCCTGAACTATCTGCGTTATATTTTTCAGATTCAGAAAGATATTATGGATCGAACTTTGAAAAACGGGGTAGTAGACGAATTTGAACTGCATGAACGAGGCCATGTCAGGCCTATTTCAAGTCTCAGAACACAGGATAGAGTAATCCGCCATGTTTTATGTGACGAGATTCTTCTTCCTGTGGTCCGAAATAAAATTATCTATGATAACGGGGCTTCAATTAAAGGACGCGGTATTTCTTTCTCAAGGAAACGTTTTGACGTACATCTTCAAAAATATTACAAGGCACATGGGCGTAATGGATATATTCTGTTTGGAGATTTCTCAAAGTTTTATGACAATATTGTTCATGAAATCGCCAAAGCAGATTTGGTGAAGCTGTTCGACGATGATGAGTTTATGGAATGGCTGCTGACTCTTATATTTGAGGGATTCAGAATAGATGTTTCCTATATGACAGACGAAGAATACCTGAAGTGTATGGGCAGCATATTCAACAAGTTGGAATATAGAAAAATCCCTAAAGAAAAGCTGACGGGAGAAAAGTTTATGGAGAAATCGGTAAATATAGGAGATCAGATATCACAAATTCTTGGGATTTATTACCCACATCGTATCGATACGTATGTCAAGTATGTTCGTAGTCAGAAATTCTATGGGCGGTATATGGATGACTGGTATATTATAAACCAATCAAAAGAAGAGCTTATTGACCTTTTGGAAAACATCCGAATGATTGCAGCAAGCCTTGGAATTCATATAAATGAGAAGAAAACAAAAATAGTCCCTATTGATCGCAGCTTTAAATATCTGCAAATTACTTATACTATGACGGAATCCGGAAAAATATACAAGAAAATCGATAAGAAAAAAGTAACGGTTATGAGAAGAAAGCTTAAGAAACTTGCCGTGAAAGTAAATCAGGGAGATTTGAAATACGAAGCGGTGGAAGAAATGTTTCGAAGCTGGATGTGTAACTATTATAAATTAATGTCCAGGGACCAGCGGCGCAATATGCTGTCTTTATATGAGGAGCTATTTGGCAAAACTATCCGGATTAAGAAAAAGAAAATGGAATTCCTGGGAGGTGATGGACATGGATACACCGATTGCAAGAGCTGAGCATGAGGAATTTGCGAAAAGAGTAGAGGAAGAAAATAACCGTCAGAACCACCGTATTGAGCTATTGGAAGAAACCATGAGGCAGTACAATGCTGTTGTAACGAATGTAGAAAAGCTTGCTGTTAATATGGAAAGTATGCTGAAAGAGCTGGAACGGCAAGGTAATCGGCTGGAAGTGCTGGAAGCCCGTGATGGGCAGATGTGGCGTACAGTTGTAGGGTACGTCATTACGACAGTGATAGGAATTGCTGTAGGCTTCATTGCGACACATATTGGATTGTAAAAACGGAGGAAATAATATGAATCAGATATTTTCTAAGAACTGGTGGGTTGCAAGTCTGGTAAGGGCTGTACGTACATTCTGCCAAGTTGCCGTGGCACTTATCGGAACAGAACTGGTTGGCTTTACAGAACTGGACTGGGTTCATATTGCCAGTGTCGCCGGCGTGTCTGCTGTCCTGTCTATATTGACATCTCTGGCAGGTTTACCGGAAGTAAGTGAGGAGGAATCGGTAAATGAAGAGGGGAATTGATATTTCTCAATGGCAGGGGAAGGTAGATTTCGCAAAAGTTAAAACTCAGGTAGATTTTGTGATTCTAAGAGAAGGATACCGGAATACGGTTGACCCCAGATTCTTTGAGTATGTTGAGGGTTGTACAGCCAACGATATTCCGATTCATGGTGTATACCATTTTCTTTATCCTCTGAACAGTCAGGATGTGATCAGTGAAGCGGAATCCTGTATCGCCAACGTAAAGAAAGCCGGCATGCCGAAGACTACCCGCATCTGGTGTGATCTGGAGTATGATACGATCGAAAATGCCAGGAAAAAGGGGGTCACTCTTGGAAAAACTGATGTGAACCAGTTTACAAAGATATTCTGCGATCACATTATTTCTCAGGGGTATCCAACGGGCGTATATACTAACGGAGATTATTACAAGAATTATTACAGTGCGGATATTCTGAAAAAGTATCCGATCTGGCTGGCGGATTATACCGGAGATCCGGACTATGACTGTATTATGCAGCAATACTCCAGTAAAGGCGTCATTGAGGGGATTTCCGGAAGCGTGGATATGAACTACTGCTTTTGCGCTGACCATCAGGAAACCAGGTCCCAGATTTTGGACCCGCAGGCTGTGGTAGATGTTGCACTGGCGGAGACAGGATATTTGGAAAAATCGGCCGCTGCCTATAAGAAAGACAAGACAGTTCTTGATCAGAAGACTGCCGGAGCCGGATCTGATAATTACACCAAATACGGCCGGGATATGCACGCCTTGTATCCAGCCGTGATGGACTTCCCCGCAGCATGGTGCGATGCCTTTGTGGACTGGTGTTTCCAGAAAGCTTACGGCGTAACCAATGCCAAAGCACTTCTTGGTGGCAATTTCGACGACTACACGGTAGCATCCGCCCAACTGTATAAGAACAAAAACGCATGGTACAAAACTCCGCAGGTTGGCGACCAGGTGTTCTTCAATAGTGTGTCCGGCGGAATCTGCCATACAGGTCTTGTAGTGGAAGTAAATAACTCGAAAAAGATATTTACTACTGTGGAAGGCAACACATCCAGTGCAGAGGGAGTTGTAGCAAATGGAGGGGCAGTAGCTAAAAAGACTTACTACTTCAGCTACAGCAGGCTTGCCGGATTTGGAAGACCGCTTTATGGTCAGGTGTCCGGGTATACTTCCGGGACTGATATTTCGAGTGATTCGTCTCTTGTAAAACAGGCTCAGATCCATCTTAACAATTTTGTCAATGCCGGATTACAGGTCGACGGAGAAATTGGCCCTCTCACGAAAAAGGCATACCGACGGGCACTTCAGTCTGCAATGAATTTTGATAGGGGAGCTGGTTTGGATGTGGATGGAGATATAGGAGCCAATAGTAAAGCTGCTCTGAAGAAGGTGGTGCTTCGCAAAGGGGATACCGGACATCTGGTGACAGTTCTGGAAATCGGATTGCTGCTCAACGGAATTGACCCCAAAGGTGTGGAATGTCCGGGAATCTTTGGGAATTCTTTGCATGAGGCGGTAGGAAAATTCCAGGCACAGACCGGTCTGACTAAAGATTATGAGGCTGGTTATAACACCTTCATGTCTCTGCAGCAATAAAAACCGTATGCAGGTGATGAAAAAACGTGATATTTCTATATCATAAAACAATTTTAGAAAAGAAGAGCGCAGGACTTACATGTACTCTTCTTTTTTTCTGGAGGTAGAGTTTTATGAACAGTGAAAAGGCTCTGTTAGATGTGAAAGAGTTCTGCAAATACCTGGGAATTGGAGAGACGAAAGGACGGCAGCTGCTTACGGATCCTCGAAACGGCTTTACAGTCAGAATTGGAAACCGTCTGTACGCTCATAAAGGAAAACTGGACACATGGTTGCTTAAACAGATTGTAAATTGATCTTTTTTATGTTAAAATTTGGCGAAGACATTCTATATGGTGTTCTTTCCCCGAAAGAAAGGAGCGAAAGTAATGGGCAAATCATTGAAGGGGAAGGAGCTTGGAAAAGGGATTAGTCAGCGTAAGGATGGCCTGTATCAGGCTCGATTTACTGACAGATTTGGCAAGAGGCGGACTGTTTATGCTAAAACTTATACGGAGATAACTCAAAAGCTTCGTCAGGAACAGTATAACGATGAAAAACAACTGAACGTCGTTGACTCAAATATTACTCTTAACGAGTGGTTTGACATCTGGAAAGATACGTATAAGAGAAATTGCAGAGATACTACAATGAATACGTATCAAATTCAATATAACAGAATTAAAAACGAACTGGGATGGAGAAAACTATCCGACTTATCATCGGTTGTCATTCAAAAAGCATTTAATCAGTTAAAAAGCGATGAATCCAGAAAATCAAGTAAAATAGTTTTGATAGATATGCTCAATCGTGCCGTCGAGGCTGATTTGATAATTAAAAATAATGCGTTGAAAATAACTACAAAACTGAATAACTATGACAAAAAAGAAAAAAGAGTATTGACGGAAGAAGAAATTGATATTTTATACTCTTATTCTGAAGGAAGATATATTAATCGGATTATTAAAGTTGCATTGGGGACTGGAATGCGCATCGGAGAGATCATAGGTTTAACTTGGGATTGTATTGATTTTTCTAAAAATCTTATATACGTTAATAAAACACTTTGTTATCTTACGGATAACGGCAAATCTCCATACGAGTTTCACGAGCCGAAGACAAAATCTAGCAAAAGGGTGATACCAATGTCATCACTTGTTAAACATGCTTTACTGGAACAACTTGAATTTGTAAAGAACGTAACAGACAATAATACACCATTAGAAGGATTCGAAAACCTCGTTTTCACAAGCAGGACAAATCGTCCGCTGCATGTCAGCCATGTAACCCGTATGATAGATACTATTGTACGCAGGATAAATAAGGATGGAATCGAGTTCGAACGTTTTGGTCTGCACTGTTTAAGGCATACCTTTGCCACAAATTGTATTGCAAAAGGAATGAACCCTAAAATACTTCAAAAAATTCTAGGACATACCACTCTTCAGATGACTATGGATTTATATTGTCATGTTAGGGATGATATGATCATGGAAGGAATGAAGACAGTGATGAAAATGGCATGAATGGTGTAAAAGTGGTGTAGTATGTAAATAAAAAGTTCACAAGACCTTTAAAACTCTAGCTTCTCTAGAAAAAATTATTGGAAAGAGGACATTTCATGGCAGAATATCGATTACTGAAAACAGAGGGAAGGGCCAAACGGGCGGAGTTTCACACGGTGCACGGCGTTATTCAGACGCCGGTGTTCATGAATGTGGGCACGGCGGCGGCCATCAAGGGAGCCGTCTCCACCGTGGATCTGAAGGAGATCGGGACACAGGTGCAGCTGTCCAATACCTATCATCTCCACGTGCGCCCGGGAGATACCATTGTAAAGCAGCTGGGGGGCCTTCACCGGTTCATGTCCTGGGATCGTCCCATTCTCACGGACTCCGGCGGATTTCAGGTGTTTTCCCTGGCGAAGCTGCGGAAGATTAAGGAGGAGGGCGTTCATTTCCAGTCCCACATCGACGGACATAAAATTTTTATGGGCCCTGAGGAGAGCATGCAGATTCAGTCCAATCTGGGCTCCACCATCGCCATGGCCTTTGACGAGTGCCCCAGCAGCATGGCGGAGCGGGATTATGTTCAGAGATCCGTGGACCGCACCGCCCGGTGGCTTGTGCGGTGCAGGGCGGAGATGGAACGGCTGAATTCCCTGCCGGACACGCTGAACAGGGAACAGCTCCTCTTCGGCATTAATCAGGGAGCCATTTTTGAGGATATCCGCATTGCCCATGCGGAACAAATATCAGAGCTGGATCTGGACGGCTATGCCGTGGGCGGTCTGGCTGTGGGGGAGACTCACGAGGAGATGTACCATATCCTGGACGAGACGGTTCCCCATCTGCCTCAGAACAAGCCTACCTACCTTATGGGCGTGGGAACCCCGGCCAATATTCTGGAGGCCGTGGAGCGGGGCGTGGATTTCTTCGACTGCGTGTACCCCAGCAGGAACGGACGTCACGGACATGTATATACGAATACCGGGAAGCTGAATCTCTTTAATTCCCAGTACGAGCTGGACGCCAGACCCATCGAGGAGGGCTGCGGCTGTCCCGCCTGCCGGCACTACAGCAGAGCCTACATCCGTCATCTCCTGAAGGCTAAAGAAATGCTGGGAATGCGCCTGTGCGTTCTCCATAATCTGTATTTTTACAATCATCTCATGGAAGAGATCCGTCAGGCCCTGGATGAGGGCAGATTCGCGGAATATAAGAAAATGCGGCTGGAGGGATTCCTGCAGGGAACTGGTAAACATGCCTG
>CANQUG010000031.1 GCA_947626985.1 uncultured Lachnospiraceae bacterium
CGATATAAGTCAATATATAAAGTTATAATTTTTATAAATTCATAACTTTATTTAAAAAAATCGCTGTGAATAGTAACAAACTTTTTATACATTTTTCATTTTACCTATTGACATTTCTTAGCTGGACTTAGTATAGCGGGCTCAACTGAGGAACTGTACAGAGATAACCTTGGAGTTTCCACAGTTATTTCTGTACAGTTCCCTGGCGGCCCTTCATATTGCAAACCGATGCGGCAGCTTTATTCAGAACATCCGCTCTCTCACAGCCGCAGGCGAGCTACAGTTATTATAGCGCAAAATTATATTATTGGAAAGAGTGATTTTTATATTCCAGCCTGATCTTGTCCGCAATCAGAGCGATAAACTCTGAATTTGTGGGTTTTCCCTTTCCAGTGCTCACCGTATACCCGAACAGTTCGTCGATGGTATCCATTTTTCCCCTGCTCCAGGCCACCTCGATGGCGTGACGGATGGCCCGCTCCACCCTGCTGGGAGTGGTCTGATGCTTCTTGGCAATGGTGGGGTACAGAATTTTCGTTATGGAATTCAGCATTTCCATATCGTTGACAGATAATATGATGGCGTCCCTCAGGTACTGGTATCCTTTAATATGCGCAGGGACGCCGATTTCATGTATCACATTTGTTACGTCGGCTTCCAGATCCGCTCCTCCGTATGTACCGTATTCCTCCCGAAGAATCGGTCTGGAACTGTCCCGGGGCCGTTTTTCACCTATTTTCCGGATATGCTTGATCCGATTCAGCAGCATCTGATTGTCAAAAGGCTTCAGCATGTAGTATTCTGCTCCAAGATTAAAGGCATCTTCCGTGATCCGCTCCCGTCCCACCGCGGATATTACAATAAAGGACGGGATTTTTCCTCCTTCGCAGTTCTGACTGTAGCGCTCCATGACGGAAAGGCCGTCGCCCTTGGGCATGATGATATCCAGAATCACTACATCCGGCTGTTTTTCGTTGATAATGTTACAGATTTCTTCTCCGTTGTGTGCTTTTCCGACCAGAGTAAGGTCTTTATCCTCTTCGATCATTCGACCAAGTACTTCAACCATTTTCTCGTTATCATCTGCAATCGCCACATTCAATTTTTCCATGAGGCCTGCCTCCTCCTAACTGTATCTGAATGCCGGATGCCTCCGCCGGGAAGCCCCGACAGACAATACGTGATTCAATTGTTGGTTGTTTCACTTGTACAATGCAAATACATCAAAGGTCCATAAGCCAGCTTTTGCACATCAAGGACATTATAGTTGAACGGAAGAGGGGAAATCAAGCCGAAAGTGGGGGAAAACCCGGATTTTCGTTCGTTCAAACTCGACAGCGGAAACGCTTTTCTTTCAACAGAATCTCTTATTTTTCGGGCATTTTTTACCTCTTTTTCCAGTGAAAAAAATGTTTTTTCTCCAGTTTTTTCCAACGCCTCCTCAAAAGAAAAGGCGAAATTTTCTGAAACCCCGTCGAAACGTACCGTGTCGGTTCCCGGAGGCAGACGTTGCAGACCGTCCCCAGTTTTTTACTTTTCTCCTCCCGAAACAACACGACAGATTTTCCCAAAAAAACCGGGAGAAATCCAAAAAGGAATTTCTCCCGGGGCAGGCACCCTTCCGTATTCATCAGATATCTTCAGCCGCTTTGCCGGAAGCCTCCACATCCTCCGGGAACATGCTGGCGTTAAAAGCGGCGATCTGAGCCGCGGCGGTTTCCGGATCCGGATTCCAGCCCTCCGGCTCCATGATATGGATTCCATGGCGCTCAAACAACGGCAGCAGTTTCATCAGGCACTGCTCAAACTCCTCATAGGGAGGCCGGTCCGGTCCGCACCAGCCCACCTGGGCGGATGCCGCAAACCTGGGCCAGCACAGCTCTTCCATCCTGGCTCCGTCCCGCACGTGCTCCGTCCACATCAGGCACTCCGTGCCGATCACAGAGTCTTCGCCTCTCTCCCCCAGCTCTGCCGGCCGGGTATTCAGCTCATACATGTTTCTCAGGGAAACGGAGCCGTAGGGATAGTCGCAGTAGCTGTTCATCACGTTGGAGACAACGGCCTTTCCGCCTTTATCCAGGTGAGCCTTCATCATCCCGTCTCTGTCGTCGATCCAGAGCTGGACCACCACGGCGGGATCCAGATTTCCTCCGTAGACAGCCTCATTCCACACCACCGGAATCTTTCCCCGGGATATCAGATAGGAAGAAATCCTGTTCTCCACGTATCCCTGGAGCTGCTGGAAGCTTTCCAGATGCTCCTCCTCCATGCGCTTCCTGCAGTGGGGACAGGCCTTCCAGTGGCTCTTGGGCGCCTCGTCTCCCCCGATGTGGAAATATCTGCCGGGGAAAAGCTCCATGAGATCGTCCAGAAGCTCCTCGATAAAGGTGAAGGTTTCCTCCTTCCCCGCGCAGAGAATCTCCTGGAAAATCCCGGAACGGGTTCCCACCTTCACCTCACGGTTTTCGCACCCGTACTGGGGATAAGCGGCCAGAATGGCCATCACATGACCCGGCATATCCACCTCCGGCACCACCTCAATGCCCAGTTCTTCGCAGAGAGCCACGATCTCCTTCACCTCCCGGCGGGTATAATATCCGCCCTGAAGCTCCTCGGAGGAACATTTGTCGAAGTGATCCCCCTCTCTCACGGAACCGATCTCATGAAGTCTGGGAAAACGGAGGCTCTCCACCCGCCATCCCTGATCGTCAGAGATATGCCAGTGAAAATGATTCAGCTTGAATTCCGCACACATGCGGATCATCTTTTTGATCTGCTCCGCGGGGAAAAAATGCCGGGCGCAGTCAATATGGAAGGAACGGTAGGGATAGAAGGGTTTGTCCTGGATCTCCATGCAGGGAAGCCCCTGGGAATACAGCAGCTTCAGCTGTTCCAGAGTGGTTTTCCCGTAGGAAAGTCCTGTTTTGCTCCCGCCCTCCAGAAGAATCTTCTCCGGCGAGATATGGATGTGATATTCCTCTGTCTCCAGAGAGGCGTTCATGGTTTCCTCCACCGGACATGCCGGGGAAGCAATTCCTTCAAGATACGTTACTTTTTTTGGATATGGCAGCATATTCTGTCCTCCTCTTATAAACGGCCTTCTGCGTTCTTCCGGAACCCCGCGTTCCTTCCTCTGCGGCGTCCGGGTGTCTCATTTTTTTCCTGCAAAAAGAGTTCCCACCTCTGCCCCCTTCACAATCTCATACAGGGAGGAAGGATGTTTTCCATTGGTGATAATGGTATCGATCCCCTGAGCGGTAGCCAGTCCGGCCGCCTGAAGCTTGGTGCGCATTCCGCCGGTGCCCCTCCGGGAGCCCGCCCCGCCGGCCAGGTGATACACGCTCTCGTCGATCTCCTCAATCCGCGAGATCAGACGTGCGCCGGGATACAGCCGGGGATCACTGTCGTAAAATCCGTCGATATCGGAAAAGATCACCAGCTTTCCGGCTCCGCAGAGAATGGCCACCACGGCGGAAAGCATATCATTGTCGCCGAACAGACGGTCCTCGGACTCGATCTCCTTGTAGCTCACGGAGTCGTTCTCATTCACCACAGGAATGATTCCCATTTCCAGAAGAGCTTCGAAGGTGTTGGTAAGGTTCTCCTTTTTTTCCTCCTCCTCAATATCCTCCGCGTTGAGAAGGATCTGGGCGATGGTCTTGTCGTAATCGCCGAAAAATTTGTCGTACAGGTACATGATACTGCACTGTCCCACCGCCGCTGCCGCCTGCTTCAGGCGCATGGTGTCCGGCCGGGACTTCATGTTCAGCTTGTTGCTTCCCACGGCGATGGCGCCGGAGGATACCAGAATCACCTCGTATCCCATATTCTGTATATCCGACAGGACGCACGCCAGCTTGTCAAAAGAGCGCAGGTCGCTCTTTCCCAGTTCGTTTGTCAGGGTGGAGGTTCCCACCTTCACCACAATTCTGTTCTGTTTCAGTCTCATGATTCACTCCGTTCTGCGGATTCCTCCCCGACATATTTTTCGGAAAAATCCGCGTAATCCATGCTTTATTGGATATATGTTTCTGACAGAGGGCGGATCCGTCAGCCCTCCGCCGTAAAATCGCCTACCCAGTGTAGCACATTCTTCTTCCACGGACAATATGAAACATGAAAATTATTCCGGGCCATGTGAAACAGAAAAATCATTCCGATCCCTGTGAAACAGGAAAATCATCCCGGGCCATGTGAAACAGGAAAATCATTCCAGTTCCTGTGGAAACATGAAAATTATTCCGGGCCGGAATATAAAACCGCCGGGGAAGCTCAGATCTCATACCAGAGGATCTCATTGGCCTCCAGGTGCAGCCCGAAGCTGCTTCCGTCCCCTTTATACACCACAGTATCCTGCGGTTCATAGGTATTGTTCACCACACAGAACTTCCCGTTCTTCACATAGGCGTGAACTTCCACATTATAATTGGAAGAAAACCATCTGCGGAGATTCCCTTCCTCCCCGGAAGCCCACAGAATGGCCCGGTAAAGCAGCCTGCTGTTCTCGAAGCTGTAGGGAAGTCCGCTGATGTACACGCTGCGGCCCTTCCCGCAGGAATTTGCCGCCAGCTGCACATGACCCTCCGTTTCCCGGATAATTGTGGTTCCGTCCAGGGCATAGATATTTTTCTTTCCCTCTCCGAAATCGATCTCTCCGGGGCAGTCTTCCGTGATAAAGTGTTCATGGGTTTCCCGGTTGTATTTGTCCCGGTTCAGGGTAAAGCCGTTTTCCCTCTCCAGGCCGAACACATCCGAAAGCTGGAAATATCTCCCCTGCCACTGATGAGCGGCGGGCTCTCCCACGCCGATGATGCCTTTTCCCTCATACACGAAGCGGCGCACGACGGTGACGATCCTCTCGTCCGTCCAGTTCTCCCCTCCCGTGTAGGCGGTATCCCCGTCCCCCACGTTCAGAAGCACATCCACATCCTTCAGAATATCCGGATTTTCCCGGATATCGTCGAAGCTGATAAAACGCACGTCAAAGGGAGCGCCGCTTAAAGCCTCCATGACGCCCGCGTAGGAATAGTTCTGCTTATAGTACAGGGCATGATGTACCATATGATTCCCCCAGGCCCGCATCTTCCCCCAGCAGTTCAGCACCGCCACGGTTTTTACGCAGTAGGGCGTCGTGCCCTTTATGTTCTCGTACAGCACCCGGAATTCCTCGCATACGCTCTCCACGTAGTCCACGAAATCCGGGAACTGCAGCGCCAGCTTCAGATACCCGCCGTATCCGATCCGGTCAATGGGACTGCGCAGAATGGCTCTCCTGGCCGTCACCCAGTTCACCTTCGCCTCCTTCACCGGATCCCCGCCTTCATGGAAGGTGTCCGGGAAAAAGTACGGCAGAAACCGTCCCTCCGTGTATTTCACACCGGGGATATCGCTGATCAGCCGGAGCGTAGCTCCGTTGCCCACGCTGCCCACCACCGCGTCCAGCCCGATGGAGGCGAACTCCTCCATAAATGGCTCCGTTCCGATCCAGTGGTCTCCCAGAAACATCATGGCCTCCCTGCCGTACTCATGGGTGATCTCCACCAGCTCCCGGGCCAGCTTCGCCACCTCCCGCCTCTGAAAAGCCTGAAATTCCAGAAATTCCCGGGAGGGAATCCGGTAGGTATTATTCATATAGCCCTGGTCGATGATATATTCCGGGCGGAAGGGGTACCCCGCCTCCCGCTCGAACTGTTCCAGAATATAGGGGCTCACCGACGCGGAATAGCCGTACCAGTCCACATATTTTTCCCGGGCCAGCTCGTCAAAAATCAGAGTGAACTGATGAAAAAACGTGGTAAAGCGCACCACATCCACGTAGGGGTGGCTCTCCAGATATTCCCGGAGGCGTTTCAGAGAATAGGCATGGGTTTTGGGCTGGCGCACATCGAAAGTGATCTGCTTCTCCACGCCCTGCCAGCTGTTGGTTACCGCATTGTACATGTGTACGGGGTCCCACATGATATAGGCGAGAAAACTGACGGTATAGGCGTGAAAGGGCACAGCCGGATAAATCGTCACACAGCCGCTCTCCGCCTCATAGCTCCAGTCCGATACAGGGACCGCCTGCCCGGCGGTCCGGTCGATCACCTCCCACCACCGCTGAATATCGTCCCGGTCGTTCACCTTCAGCATATCCGGGTAGAGGTGATCCATGAGACAGATGGAAAGGGCATCGCTCTGCGCGGTATGGAAGTCCGTCATAATGTACATCTGCTGAATCTCGTCCTCATTGGCCCTGGCCCAGTCATTGTCCTTCCGGGTAGTGTAGTAGGTGGCGTATACCTTGGCGTCCACGTCCTTCAGCTCTTCGGGATAGTCTGTCCCGTCGCAGTCACGAACAGCGTCCGCCCCCCAGCGCTCCATCAGCTCCAGGGTTTCCCGGACCACATCCAGGTCTGTGGGGATCGTCACCCGTCCTCTCTTTTTTTCCTTCTCCATTCACGTATCTCCTTCGTCTGTTTTTCAGATTCCCCGGAAGCGGAAGGTGAATTCCATCCTTCTGCTCACATCTATGAGATATTCCTTATGAGGTCTGGCGCCCCAGCTGTTGTCCCCGGCGATGCCCAGCTGCTGCTTCGCGGCGCGGATCACCGTATAGTGAATCCGGGGCAGCTCAAAGGCGTGGCGGGCATTCTCCATCTCATGCGGCGTATAGGGAAGGGCGGAGAAATTCATGGCGTCTCCCTCGAAGAGCAGTCCCCGGCCGCTTCTGTCGCAGACCTTCGCCCAGCGCACGCCCACCTTGTTCCCGCATTCCTGAGGAACCATATAACGGGCCATGTTATCGGACACCAGGTTCCGGTAAATGCCCAGCTTTCCTCCCCGGCATCTGTCCTGATAGGTTTCCTCCGGGCCCATTCCGTACCATTCCAGATGATCGTAATCCGCGCTCACCTTCATGATCATGCCGAATTCCGGCATATCCCCCAGCTCCGGCACCGGATCGTAGGAAAGGGTAACCTCCACGGTGCCGTCCCCGAATACCCGGTAGCGCACCTCGCAGGAGGACGCCGGCATTGTAGGCATATAGTAAGTACAGGTGACAGAAACGGACTCTCCGTCTTCCTCCACCCTGGGCGCGTCCGGCATAGACGCCGGTTTTTTATGGGAAACATACATGCTGGCGATCTTCCACTGGGCATACTCCGCCATCATGTTGTAGCCGTCGTCGTTGTCCGTGGGAGCGCGCCAGAAATTCGGCTTCGGCATGGCTTCCAGCATCTCTCTGCCGCCCCTGCGGTAGGACACCAGGCCGCCGTTCATACAGGAAAACAGCGCGGAAAATCCGTCTCCGTACACGCCGATATTGGACACGCCCTTCACCACATGAACCGGTCGGTGAATCCCTGCCGCTTTCAGCCTGGCCCCATAGGGTGAGGACGATACAGAGGAAGCCTGTCCGGCTCCTGCCGCCTCCCCGCAGTTCAGCTCCTGAGCTTTCTCCTCAACCATATACACACCCTGTCCGAAAGCCACCTCGTGTCCGGCTTTTGCCCACGGCGTATCCTCCCTGAGGGCAAAGGAAACCGTTACCGCATATTCTCCCGGAATGTCCTGCTTTGCCACAGGGAGAACATATTCCTTTTCGGAGAGGGGCGGCACGCTGGTCTCCAGAGTCTTCCTCTCCATCAGGACTCCGTCCCGCGCCACGCTCACCGTACAGCGGTACACATCCGTACTGACAAACAGATTTTTATTGATCACCCGCACCTTTCCTTCGGAAACCTGCGCCGTGATATTCTGGTAATTGAATTTGATCTCCTGCATTTTCGGAGAAGGGGTACGGTCCCCGCCGTACACGATTCCGTTGCCGCTGAAATTATAATCCGTAGGCCGGTCCCCGAAATCCCCGCCGTAGGCCTGGAACTCCTCTCCGTACCGGTCTTTTTTATAAATGGACTGATCCACGTAGTCCCAGATAAATCCTCCCTGATACAGAGGCTCCGTATCCGTCAGATCCGTATATTTGTGCATGGCCCCGCAGGAATTTCCCATGGCGTGGGTGTACTCGCAGCAGATGAAGGGCTTGCTGCGGTTCTTTTCCAGGAATTCCCGGATCTTCTCCGCCGGGGTGTACATCTGGCTTTCCATGTCGCTGGTGTCGTTGTAGCGGCGATCGTTGAACACTCCCTCATAGTGCACCAGTCTGGTATCGTCCAGCTCCCGGAATCTGTCCGACATTTTTTTGATATCCAGCCCGCCGTAGGATTCATTGCCGCAGGACCAGATGAGGATGCAGGCATGATTTTTGTCCCTCTGCCAGATGGACTCCACTCTGTCCAGCATCATCCCCAGCCATTCCGGATGATCTCCCGGCACCACCATATCCCTGCTGCCCGTTCCCCGCATCAGAGGATCCCAGGAACCGTGGGACTCCATGTTCGTCTCGTCCAGCACGCAGAGCCCCAGCCTGTCGCAGAGGCGGTAAATCCGTGAATCGTTGGGATAGTGACTGGTACGGATGGCATTGATATTGTGCCGCTTCATGGTAAGCACGTCCTGAAGGATCTCCTCATCCCGGGGAACCCGTCCGGAAATAGAGCTGAATTCATGACGGTTCACCCCTTTGAACACCATACGTTTTCCGTTCAGGCACATCAGGCCGTCCTTCATTTCAAATCTGCGGAAGCCCGCGGTCTCGCAGATCACCTCCGTTACCTTTCCCTCCTCGTCCTTCACGGTGAGAAGCACTTCGTACAGATTGGGCTGCTCCGCGCTCCAGAGAAGAATCTCCTTCACGGGAAGGGAGAGATGGCCCTCCCCCTGAACCAGGTCAAACTCCGCCTCCGCTGCAGTCTTTCCCCCTTCTGTGGGGAAGTTTCCCTTTTCCAGCACCCGGGGCAGATGATATTCCTCCGTGACGCATTCCTTCAGAGTCACCGTGATTTTGCCGCTGCCCCTTCCCTCCGCGTCCACGAGGAGAACCCCGTCCGTGAAGGAATCATCCGGCAGAGCTCGGATTCTCAGATTCTCCACATGCACCTCCGGACAGGTATAGAGAAACACATCCCGGAACAGTCCGGAGAACCGGAAAAAGTCCTGATCCTCCGCCCAGCTGCTGCTGGTCCATTTGATCACCTGAACCGCCAGCTTGTTTTCCCCCTCCTGAAGATAGGGCGTCAGTTCAAAATCCGCCGGCGTAAAGCTGTCCTCGCTGTATCCCACGTAATGACCGTTGAGCCAGAGGATCATTCCGCTCTCCGCACCCTGGAAGGAGATATAAAGGGGACGGTTCTTCATGGCTTCAGGCACAGAAAAATATTTCACGTAATTCGCCACAGGATTAAATTTCTCCGGAATACTGTCCGTCCAGATCTCCTCCCGTCCGTCCCAGGGATACTGCACATTGACATACTGGGGAATGTCATACCCTTCCATCTGGATATGGGCCGGTACCCGGATATCCGCCCAGTCATGGCAGTCCGCCTCCGGATCCGCAAAATTGTTCACACTGTCCGACAGATTTCTCCCGTAAGAGAACTTCCACAGACCGTTCAGAGAATGCCGGAATGGGTTTTCTCCCCTTTTCAGCAGCTCCTCACTGGGATAACAGATGTGGTCCGAATGTGCCTTCAACGCATTGTCTTTAAAAAACTCAGGGTCCCGCAATTTTTTGTAATCAAACATCTGGTTTCCTCCTAAACATAAAATCATACAGCAGCTTCTGTTCTCAGCTCAGCAGCTGGTTTAAAACGGCGTTCCCAAATTTCCAGAATATTATATCATCTCTCTCTCCCGGGTGCAAAAGAAATCCTGTATTTTGTTTCAATATACAAACAAAATACAAAAAGGGGAAGCATTCCGCTTCCCCTGAAATTATTTTACCGCTCCTGAGGCCACGCCGCCGATGATCTGCTTCTGACAGATCAGATAGAAGATCAGAATGGGCAGCAGCGCCAGCAGGTAAGATGCAAACGCCAGATTATAGTTGGTGCCGAACTGGGTCTGGAAATTCAGCTGGGCCAGAGGCAGGGTGTTCATCTCCGTGCCTCCCATGATCACCAGCGGCGTCATCACATCGTTCCAGACTGCAAGGGCTGTGAGTACGGCCACCGTGGCATGCATGGGCTTCATCATCGGGAAGATGATCTGCCAGTACATATACCAGGTAGTGGCGCCGTCCACGTTGGCCGCCTCCTCCAGCGCCATGGGGATATTCTTCAGGTACCCCGTATACAGCAGCAGATTGATGGGCATATAGAACACCAGGTACAAAATCACAACTCCCACCCGGTTTGCGATTCCCATCTGCGCCGTCTGTTTTACCAGGGGCATCATCAAAATGGCAAATGGCACAAACATACCGGAAACGATATAATAGTAAACCAGTTTATAGCCTTTGGACTCTCCCATGCTCCGTCCGATGGCGTAGCCTGCGATTCCGTGAATCAGAAGGGCCAGAACCACCGTGATCACGGTGATCAGAAGGCTGTTTCCCAGAGAATGCCAGAAATCCGTGACCTCCATGGCCTGGGCAAAATTGCTGAGGCTCCAGTGGGAGGGGAAGGCCAGGGCTCCGGCCACATCGTTAGTCATCTCCGAGGGCTGCTTGAAGGCAATGATCACGGCCATGTAAAGAGGAAAAAAGATAGTCACACAGCCAAGGATCAGCAGAATCGTCACAGGCCAGTTTACTCTCTCGCTTACTTTTTCTTTCATTATAACTGTTCCTCCTTACTGTTCATAAATTTCATCTGAGCCACTGAAAACGCCACGATCACAACAAAGAAGACGAAAGCGTTGGCGCTCTGGAAACCGAACTGTCCGCCGCCCATACCGTTGTTGTAGATCAGGAAGGAAATGGACTCCGTGCTCTGGGACGGGCCGCCCTTGGTGAGGGCCATGATCTGGTCGAACACCATCAGGAAGTTCTTCATGCAGAGCACCGTATTGGTGGTAACGAAGGGAATGATCAGAGGGAATGTAAGATTCCGGAAGCTCTTCCATCCGGTAGCGCCGTCGATGGAGCCCGCCTCATACACCTCCTCCGGCACCGTCTGCAGACCGGAGATATAAATGATGGTATTCTGGGCGATGGACTGCCAGGCTCCCACCACCACGATTCCCAGCCACGCCGTCTTCGTGCTGGCAAGAATACTGCTGCTCAGAAATCCGATTCCCAGACTCTTTCCCACGGCAGGAATGATATAGGTAAACAGGAAGCTGAAAATGTATGCCACAACCAGACTTCCCAGCACGTTGGGGATAAAATAAATTCCCCGCAGAGCGCCTTTGGCCTTGATCTTGCTGTTCAGACCCAGAGCCAGGATCAGACTGATCACATTGGTGAGGATCGTGCAGACAAAGGCGTATTTGACGGTAAACCAGTAGGAACCGCCCACTCTGGAATCCGTAAACAGATCCGCGTAGTTCCGGAGTCCCACCCAGTCGTAGGATCCGTAGCCTCTGAAATTGGTAAAGCTGTAGATGAAGCCCCGGATCAGAGGATAGGTGTTAAACATGAAAAACAGAATCACAACGGGTATCGTAATGCACAAAAACGTGCGCTTTCTTTTGTTGACAACCTTGCCGTTCATTCAGACATCCCTCCTTACGCCGCGTCCTGCGGATGCTCTTCCAGATAATCCTGCAGTTTTCTGATCACGTCCCGGTTATAGCGCACCCAGTCCGTATCGAATCTGGTCAGGAATTTGTCAAGTGCGTCAGAACTGTCGTCCAGGAGATAGGTCTGGATCATGGCGTCCACAGCCATCTCACTGGGATAATAATGGTCCTGATAGTCCGCCGATTTGCCTTCCTCGATGTATTCCTTCATGCCGTCCAGCACGGAGGAGAGGCGGAAATCTCCCTTTTTGCAGGGAACCGCGCCCTGATCGTCCAGGTACTGCTGAACATTTTCATCCTCCAGGAGGAAATTCAGCACCTCGTAGGCGGCTTCCTTGTGCTCGCAGGCGGCCATCACCATAAATTCCAGGTCGTTGCCGGAATTCAGCAGATTTTCCTCCGCCGTATTGCTCGCGGGAAATACAAATGAGTCAATATTCATGTCCGGATTTACGGACTGGATCTGAGGAACCGCATAGCTTCCGATGGTGTACATGGCGGACTCCCCTCTGGCAAAGGCAGTGCAGGCGTCATTGTAGCTGTAGGACACAGGAGCCGGCTCCGCATAATTCAGAAGAGTTTTTGTCTTCTCCGCAACCTCCCGGTAGGCATCCGTGAAGGTGGCCGTTCCGCTGTTCACCTGTCTGCAGATATCCGCGGGAGCCAGATCCACGGCGATGGCATTCCAGGGCGCCAGGCAGGTCCAGGTATCCCGGAAGCCCAGATACAGGGGCAGAATTCCCTCAGACTGAATGTCCTCACAGAGAGCGACAAATTCGTCCCAGGTAGTGGGAATTTCCCATCCGTGCTCTTCAAACATGTCCTTGTTGTAAAGAATTCCTGCGGCGTTGGCCATGTAGGGAACCGCGTAGACTCCCTCCTTGGGCACGAATTCCAGGTTCTTATTGATTTCCAGATAGGACTCCTTGATATCCGCCAGTCCGGGATAGTCGGAAATGTCCATGAACAGATCCGCATCCAGGAAATTGGAATAGGTGATATCACCGCCGATGCCGATAATATCCGGATACTCCTCCCGGATCAGCTTGGTCTTTAAAATGGTGGTGGCGTCATTGGGGGAATCGATTCTCAGTTCAATATCGTCATGGGACGCATTGAACTCCTCCTCCAGTTGTTCAAAAATATCCACAGCCTCCTGTTTGTACTGCAGCATTTCAATGACCGTCTTTCCCGACTCCTCCGCCTCCCCGCATCCGGAGAGCAGGAAGGGAGAGACAGCGGTCACTGCCATGCACACGGCGCACAGCGCTGCTTTTACATCTCTTCTCATAAAATTCCTCCTGTCAGAATAGTGAAAACCTCTCATCTATCATCCGATCCGGAAAAAGCTGTCCATCTTCGCCGGCTGTCGACGGACGTCTCCTCTCAGATCAAAATGAACGATTATGAACCGCTTCAGGGACATCGGAAATTTCCGGGCACTCCTGCCGCGGCAGCGGATCTTTTCCCATGATCCGAAATTTTCTTAAAAGCGCTGTCACCTGACCGCCGTGACAGCAAACTGCATTCCTTCATACTCTCCCAGGCCCAGATCTACGGGCAGCCCCGCTCTCATCAGCGCGGCTCCGGACCGGCAGATATCATACCTCTCCACATGATACCGCAGATCCTCTCTGAGCCCTCTCAGCTTCAGGTATCTCTGGGCGCCGTTGGGCTCTTTATCTGTAATCACCACATTCACCAGGGCTTCCCTCCGGTCCCGGGAGACAAAGGCCCAGGCCGTGAAGCCTTTGCCGCTGTAGGGACTCTCCAGGCGGTAGTAATCTCCCTGATCAATCAGGCTGCTGTATGTTCTGTATGTTTCCGTGAGCGCTCTGCACTCTTCCTTCTCCCGGGCGGTAAGCTTCCCCGGATCCAGCTCATAGCCGAAGGTTCCGCTCATTGCCACGATTCCTCTTGTTCCCAGAGGCACCGCGCGCTTCGTCTGATGATTGGGGCAGACGGAAACATGAGCTCCCATGGTGCAGACCGGATAACCGAAGGAGGTTCCGTACTGAATCTTCAGCCGGTTGATGGCGTCCGTATTGTCGCTGCACCAGATCTGAGGATGATAGTACAGCATTCCCGGGTCAAATCTTCCGCCGCCTCCGCTGCATCCCTCAAACAGCACTTCCGGATGGGCGTTCTCAATTCTTTCCAGCACACGGTAAAGTCCCAGAACATACCTGTGGAACACCGCGCCCTGGTTTCCTCCCCCGGACCAGACCTCGCTGATGCTCCGGTTCATATCCCATTTCACATAGGCAATATTGGCGGAGGAAAGCATCTCATCCATAAAGTCCACGATATAGTTCTGTACTTCTTCCCGGGAAAGATCCAGGACCAGCTGATATCGCCCTCTGGCAGCCGGTCTTCCCGGAATCTGAAGGGTCCAGTCCGGATGCTCTCTGTACAGGCGGCTGTTCTCGGAAACCATCTCAGGCTCCACCCAGACTCCGAAATCCAGTCCCAGTTCATTGATATCCTCCGCCAGCCCTTTCAGGCCCCGGGGAAGCTTCTCCGGATTTTCCTTCCAGTCCCCCAGCGCGCAGAAATCATTGTTCCTGTCTCCGAACCATCCGTCGTCCAGCACAAAAAGATCCGCTCCAAGCTCCGCTCCATGTCTGGCCATGTCTACCAGGGTTTCATGGCGGAAATCAAAATACGCCGCCTCCCAGCTGTTGAGCAGCACCGGACGTTTTTTGTTCCTGTATATATTGCTGCTTATATTGGTACGAAAAATATCATGATACATATGGGAAAGCTTCGTGAGTCCTCTGTCCGTATAGGCCAGGATCACCTCCGGGGCGAAAAAGCTTTCTCCCGGCTCCAGCTTCCAGGAAAACCGGTCGGGGTGAATCCCCATCACCAGTCTCGTCTGGTCAAACTGATCCTTTTCCACCGTACACTGAAAGTTTCCGCTGTAGACAAAAGAAAATCCATAGCACTCCCCGTGCTCCTCTCCCGCATCCTTCCCGCAGAGAATGACAAAGGGATTATGCTGATGGCTGGAGGTTCCCCGGATGCTTCCTATGGTCTGCTGACCGGATATGAGCGGATCTCTGTGGAACTCCCTCTCCATGGTATGACGGCCGTCAAAATGGATAAAATCAAAATCAGACTCCAGCCAGTCCATGGTAACGGACATGATCCTGGTGAGCCGGACGGGTTCCGTTCCCCCGTTCCTTACCCGGACTGTTCTTGTGATCACGTCCAGATTTTCAAACACACAGTAACATAATGTAACCGTAAGGCCGCTGACGGGATCCTTAAGCTCCGCTTCCAGAGTATCGGTTCTGTCATTCTCCCGGACTCTCAGGCCCGGAAGATCGGGAAGACTGTATTTCCCCTCGTAGATCCAATGACCTGTATATTTCCCTTCAAAGGCTCTGCTGAGATCCCCGTTTTCCGCCTCGATGCTGCTGACCCGGAAATCTCCCACGCCCGCGCTGGAAAATTCCTGAGGCATCACATCCAGAGAAACCGTCCGGTCTCTTCCCGCCACATTGGGATTAGGGGAAAACCCGCGGTCGTAATGAGTGAGCAGCCCGCTGAGATCTTCGTCATCGATCCGGCTGCCGTAATAGATATGGAGCAGATATCCCAATTCGGAAATTTTCATCTGATAAGTACTGTGGCTGGTGTGCATCGAAAATGTCCTGCTGCCTTCAGAATAAATGATCGACATGTCTCTTCCCCTTTTTCTGTACTCCAATTTATAAAGTATTGTATTTTCTGCCCGGCTGAAAGTAAATAACCCCATAACCGGGGAATATATCACTTTTCAGCTTTTATCCTTTATTTGTCATATGAGGCGGAATTATGATATATCTGTAAAAATTTTCTGTTTCTTTTTCGAAATTTTTCCTGTAGAATGAAGACAGTACAAAATGAAATCCGGACAACGGCCGCACCGGATCGGTCCGGACAGACATCCGGATATTTTCTCACAGAGGAGGATGCTCGCTGTGGCTTACGAAAATACATTTTCACTGTTTCCCAACGAACGGTACATGGACATGACTCTGGTTCAGTACGGGCTGGAACAATGCGCCGCCAACCACTCCTATGGCCCGGCGTCCAGGAATCACTTTCTGTTTCATTATATTTTGTCAGGCAGGGGCACGCTGCACTCCACGGACAGCACCGGGGAAACCCACTCCTACCGGCTGTCCGCCGGCTCCGGCTTTCTCATCTGTCCGGGACAGGTCAACACCTACATCGCCGATACGGATGCCCCCTGGAACTACTGCTGGCTGGAATTCGACGGCCTGAAATGCACGGAGATTCTCTCCACCGCAGGCCTCTCCTTCGATCATCCCATCTACCGGCCTCTGGATAAGGATTCCGGGGACCAGCTGCTGGCAGAAATGCTCAGCATTGTTTATCACAGGGAAAGAAGCTCTCTCTACCTCATCGGACATCTGTACCTGTTTCTGGACACCCTGGTTCTCTCCTCCTTCAATCATGCTTCCCTCACCGGCGGTCACCTGAAGGATCTGTACATCCGGGAAGCCCTTTCCTTCGTGGAGCAGAATTATCAGAACAGCACGGCCACCATTGCGGACATGGCTGCCTTCTGCAATCTGAACCAGAGCTATCTGGCCAAAATATTTAAGGCGAACCTGAATCAGACGCCTCAGCAGTTTCTCATTTACTACCGCATGAACAAAGCGGCGGAGCTGCTGCGCCACACTTCGGCCCCCATCAGTGAAATTTCCCGGCAGGTGGGCTATCAGAGCCAGCTGAATTTCTCCCGGGCGTTCAAAAACATATACGGACTGTCGCCCCAGAACTGGCGGAAGGAACACCAGGTTTTAAAGTCCCGGTGACGGGAGTTTCCCTGCAGAATACCAAGCAGCCTGTCTCCCTGTGTTTTGCAGATAGATTGGGTTTCCGGATAAACTGTGAGGACAAATCAATCGTATCCCTGGATAAACTGTGAGGACAAATAAATTGTGTCCCCGGATAAATTGTAAGGACAAATAAAAGATGCCTTCTCCCTGCTCCTCAGTTTCGAGGAGGGGAAAAGGCACTTTTCGTTCTCTTTTTTCTGTTAAAAAGCGATCATACAGCTGCTGCTGCTTTTCTGCAGGATCACTTCTTCTTTTTTACAATGTCACTTCTTCTTTTTACAATATCACTTCTTCTCTTCCACAATATAGGAAGCGGTATCTACCGGAAGGCTCTGCTGCTTCAGCGAATGCTCCGCCAGTCTCTTCACAATATAATACAAAGTGGCAAAGAGCGGCACACCCACGATCATTCCCAGAAAACCCAGCAGTTTTCCGAAGAGCAGCATGGATATCGTCACATAGAGAGCGGATAATCCGGTAGAGTTGCCCAGGATTCGCGGTCCGATAATATTTCCGTCGATCTGCTGGAGAACCACCACAAAAATGAGGAAAACCACGCACTTGGCCGGTGATACCAGCAAAATCAGAAAGGCGCTGGGCACTGCTCCGATAAAGGGTCCGAACATGGGGATGATATTGGTCACACCCACGATCACGCTCACCAGAAGAGCATAGGGCATGCGCAGAATCACCAGGCAGATAAAGCAGATCACTCCCACGATCAGGGAATCCACCAGCTTTCCGGATATAAATCCGCTGAAAATGCGGTCCGTCTGTCTCAGCGCATCCATCACCGCGTCGTTCCAGCGGTCATTTCTGCTCACCGCAAAAAACAGCTTGCGGCACTGGGCCAGGTACCGTTCCCGGTCCAGCATCAGATAAATCGCCACGATCACCGCAACCACAAGATTCACGATCATGGAGCCCACCGACAGAACGCTGTTGGAAATGGAAGATACGGTGGCAAACATATTGGTCCTGATCCAGTTGGCCAGGAAATTCTGAATGGATTCCACCATCTGCATCACCGTCGCCCCGGCCTCGCTGTCAGACTCCAGATAGGCGCTGAGCCTGTCCAGCTGAGCCTGCAGCTGCTGCGGCAGACCGGAAACAAGCTCTCTGACGCTTCCCACCAGCTGGGGAAGCACCAGCGCACAGAACAATCCCACGATGCCAAAGGTGAGAACCAGCGTAACCAGTACCGATACCAGCCTGGCGAAGCCTCCCAGCATCCGGAGATGATTTTCCAGAAATTTCGCCGCCGGGCACAGCAGATAAGCCAGCACCATCCCGATCACCACCGGCTGAAGAGCCGACAGGATGATATCCAGAAATCCCCTGATTTCATCAAACCGGAAGATCAAAAAGAAAAATACAATAGTTGCGGAGAGACTCAGAAATATGGTGAGTCCCCATTTCAGATAGTGCTGATTCTTCTCTTGCATACACCTGTCCTCCTGTAGTCAACGTTTCTGTCCTCTGACTTCCCATACATTATACATCAGAAAACAGGGCTTTAAAAGTATGAATTTACAAACATTTCGTCATACAGACGGCAGGAAATCATTTTTCTTCTCGGAAATCAGACGCAAGCTCATGAAGATAGGGTTCAAAACAGATTCCGTCATTGCGGTCAGTCCCCTCCTCCACGGCATCACGGATTCCTTTTTCCAGAAACGAGGCCGCTTTTTTTGCGCACGCTTCCATGGTCAGACCTTTCACCATCCCCGCGCTTAAAACGGACGCGAACAGATCTCCGGTTCCGGAATAGCTGCCTCCCGTTTTTTCGGAGATCACCCAGCTCCCCTGACCCTTTTCCCAGATCAGGTTCCCGATTCTCATCTTTTCCGACATCCGTCCGCTTTCGGAATCCTCGCCTGCTTTTTCTGCGCGTTTTCCTGCTTTCTGACCGCCGTCCTGCGGCAGATCAATTCCCGTAATCACTGCGGCTTTCAGAGAAAACTGTTCCGCAAGCATGCTGCCCAGCTCTGCGATCTCCTCCTGATACTGCTTTACGTCCAGCTGCAAAAGCTGTTTCCAGCGCATTTCCATGCCTTCTTTTCCATATAAAAGCAGCAGAGCTTCCGTCAGATTCGGTGTGATCACGTGAGCACATTCGCATATTCTGCGTATCTTATCACACAATGCTTCGGTGTAAAAAGGATACGCCTCCCCCTGGTCTCCCAGCACGGTATCCGTAAGGATCTGCGTATCCTTTCCCGAAAAAGCTTCAATGAAAGCAAGTATTTTTTCCGCCTGACTCTCCCCCACAAGGAAACCCGTATAGATACCGTCAAAGACGGCTTTTCTTTTCTTCCATTCCGCCATATAGGCGTCCATGCGGTCCGTATAATCATCCCGGAAGCAGGACTCGTATCCGGTCTGATTGCTGAGGACAGCCGTGGGAAGAGGACAGGCCTGCACCCCCATCACGGAAATCACGGGAATGGCAGCTGTCAGAGAGCATTTTCCCAGCCCCGACAGGTCATTGAGCACAGCAATTTTTTTCATTATCCATATACCTCATAACTTTTTCCATATAAAGATGAAAGCGACAAAATTGATTACGGATTGTTACGCTGTAATCATATAAATCACAGAATATCCTTCCTTCCGTACTGATAAAATGCAGCCAGGATTCCCGCTGTTCCCAGAACGATGCCTGCCGTCAGATACCCTGCATGGATGGCTCCCTCAGCAATAATATCCGCGCCGTCCGTATACCCCAGAGGCGTAAAATACTTGAGGAAACGCATTTTTTCCGTGAGATTGGCGGCCAGATTAAGAAAGTAAAACAGCGCTGCCGCGCCGATTCCCGGTCCGGGGCCGCCCCGGCGCATAAAAGCGGACATACCAAACGTGATTCCCGCCATCTCCAACTGCATAAGAACATATGCGGCAAACAAAAGCGCCATGGTATCCCAGGGAACCTCCTCTCTTATGATCAGAATACTGCACACGGAGGTCCCGATGACTGCAAGATTTAAAATCAGAAGCTGCACAAACACGGCCAGAAGCTTCTCCATCACAATCCTCCGTCTGGAAACGGGATGAGTCAGAAGGAACTCCGCCGTATGTTCCTTTTCTTCCCTGGAGAGAGCCGTAATTCCTGTCAGCGCCGCATAAAACGCTCCGCCGATTCCCAGCACATTTCCGCATTCCACCCCGAAGAAACCTACAAACTCTCCGAAATTAATCCTGTCCATCCCAAAGGCGGCGGAAAAGCTTCCCATATCGGCAAACATCGCGCCGATATCTCCCATATCCGAAGACATTTCGGGAAAAATCAGAATACACAGGGCGATCATAAAGGATATGGATACGCTCCAGATGAGCAGCGATATTCTGTTTTGTCTGAGCTCATGCTTCCACAGGACCATCTCTGTTTCCTCCTTCTCATCCGTTTTTCCGGCAATCCGGCCTGTAAATAAACTTCCCCGGTGTGAGCACTCAAACTACGCAAGGCGTTTGCTTCCTGCTTCGCAGGAGCGGGGTACTGGTAATTGCCGCTTTCTGACCCAATCAGCTCGTTTGCCTCCTGCTTCGCAGGAGTGTACTGATGTCGCTTTCCGCCTCAGTCAGCTCATTTGCCTCCTGGTTTGCAGGAACAGGTATTCGCCCCAGCCCCGCTGCGCTCGGTATTAGTTTGTACACCCCAGGAAAACGGAACATGTCATCCTATGATTGATTCAAAGGTTTGCATATTAAGTAAATTATGTTTTACTGTATGAAGCATCTATGAAACTTCCTTTGATTCAAGGCAATCATTATCCTTCAGTTCCTTGTATTTTTGCCACTTTTTATAGTAAATTTCATTTTACTTATTGTAATAGTGTAGAAACACCTCTTCCAGATCCGGCTCTGTAATCAAAATATCCTTCACCGGAAGAGCCGACAGTTCCTTTAAAAGCAGTCCCGGCTCCCCTGCATACAGGAAGCTCACCGAATCCTCAGAAATCCGCACATCCCTCACATCCGGCAGCTCCGGAGCCCTTGCGATTCCCTTCACAGTCACACGCCTGGCATCTGTATGTCCCAGACGATCCACACTGTCGCTGACCAGAATCCTGCCCTCCCGAATCACGGCCGCGTGACTGCAGTATCTCTGCACCTCGGACAGGACGTGGGAAGACAGAAAAACGGTAGCCCCCTCCTCTCTCCGCTCCTCCAGCAAAGAAAAAAATTCCTTCTGTATCAAAGGATCCAGGCCGCTGGTGGGCTCATCCATAATATACAGCTCCGGTCTGTGCTGCATGGCGCAGACGATCCCCAGTTTCTTCCGGTTCCCCAGGGAAAGCTGCTCCGCCCTGCGGGATGGATCCAGTTCCAGCCTTTCACAGAGACGCTTTGCTTCGGCAGCGCAGTTCCGCCTCCGGAGATCGGCAGACAAACGGAGAATCTCTCTCACCTTCATTCCGCTGTAAAACATGGTTTCAGAGGGAAGATATCCGATCCTGGAAAGCAGCTCTGTTCTATGGCCGCATATCTCCTCCCCGAAAATTTCCGCCCTTCCTCCGTCAGCAGTAATCAGCCCCAGAAGAATTCGGATCGTCGTACTCTTTCCTGCCCCGTTGGGACCGATAAAACCGAAAAAATCTCCCTGTTCCACAGTGAGATCAAGATCGATGATTCCCCGGTTTCTGCCATAATATTTTGTCAGTCCGGCAGTCTGAATAACATTCATTTCCATCTCCTGTATGCTCTCTGTTGATTTCTCTCCTGGCTGCTCTTTCATATACTTTCCCGACGCAGGCACTCAAACGCCGCAAGGGCGTTTGCCTGCTGTTTCAGCTCTTCTTTAAATATACGGATTTCCAGAACCGCAGAAGCTCCCCGAAATCCCGTTTCATCTGACCGGTATCCAGTTCGCCCCGCTGCACCATCTCCCACAGATACCCCTCGGAAGCCCAGTACATTTCCCGATACATCATGTTCAGATCCAGTCCCGGAACAAAATCCTCCCGTCTGACAGCCCGGAGGGCTTCCATGGCTTTTCTGTCGAAGTGTTCCCGATAGCTGCGCTGAATTTCTCCGCTGATTTCCGGATCCTTCTCATAAAAGGCCCTGACGGCAAAAAAGGACATCCGGGGATATTCCTGCATCATCTGAAGTTTTGCCGTCATTCCGCGCTCCATCATCTCAAAAAGATCATCGGAATCATAACAGTGATATTCCGTAAGATACTCCAGCGTAATGTCCGCCGCCTTTTCCCACAGAAACAGATACAGTTCCTTCTTATTCTGAAAATAGAAAAAAAGAAGGGACTTGCTGATTCCCGCCGCAGCGGCGATCTCACCCACCGGACTTTTCTTATAGGAATTCCCGGCAAACACCTGAAAGCCTGCGTCTATGATTCTCTGCTGCTTCTCCGCCGGAAGGCTGAAAAATTTCTCATTCATCTCTTCACCTCGCAGTTAATCCGATCAATTATCATTATATCCCATTGACCGTTTTTGAGAAGACCCTTTTCTCCGCTTTCAGGTGTCCCGATTTTCCCTTTGATTCCCGCCTTTTCCTTCCTTTTATTCTGTCTTTTTATTTCCGGTTTATGTTCCTGCCTTTTTATTCTCACCTTTTGTCCCCGCCGTTCTGCCTCGCTCACCTTCCGGTGTTCCGGATCTGGCCTGTCTGTTCCGGCGGATCCGCGATCAGTCCGGTAAGGTCACCGGTATGAAGAATACACAGCTCATGCAGCGCCCGGGTAGCGGCTACATACAGGAGCTTCGCATGTCCGTCCTCCACAGGATAATCCTCCCGGGACGGATCCAGAATCAGCACGGTATCAAACTCCAGACCTTTCGTATATTCCACAGAAAGTACCAGGATTCCCACGCCGAAACTGGCCGTCTCCAGATCATTTTCCAGCACCGGAATCTGTCTGCCCATCTCCGCTGTAACCCGGGCAGCTTCCTCCTCATTCCGGCAGATCACCGCAATCGTTTCATAGCTCCTGTTCTGCCAGTCTCTGCATACCTCCACAGCTTCCTTTATCAGTTCTTTTGTCTGCACTTCCCGTACTTTCACCGGCTCTCCATGCCGGATGATCGGCTCCGCCGGATAGATGGAAAAGTGTCCGTGAGCAAGGATACGCGCGGCAAATTCCGAGATCTCCACGGTATTCCGGTAGTTCTTTTTAAGAACCCGGAAGCTGGCTCTCTCATTCGGCAGAAGCACCTCCTTCAGCTCCTCCCAGTCGTTCAGTCCATGTCCGAAATGAATGTTCTGGGACACATCCCCCATCACTGTATAGGTACATCCCCGCACACAGAAATTCAGCGATTCATAGACCATCATTCCGAAATCCTGCGCCTCATCGATGACGATATGATGAGCCTCGCTGACGGTTTCCGTCTCGCAGAAGCGTTTGTAAAGATAGGCGAGAGCGGCCAGATCATAGATGTCAAATTCCCTGTCGGGAAAAATCACCCGGCAGCCTTTTTTCTCCTGCTCCATCAGAAATTCCCGATAAAGATCATAAATGGAACGCTTCCAGGCCCTGCCTCCGTAGTATCCTCGATATGCACGCAGAATCTCCTTCCGCTCCGCCTCTGTACAGGAAAACATCATGCCGGAAAGCTCTGTCTTTACCCTGCTCAGCAGACGTTTGTTCAGCATGGTGATTTTATTCTGCGCAGACATCAGGGGATTTTCCCGGATATAATTCTCCACCGCCTCCTGTTCCAGAAGAAGAATCTGATCGCCGGGAGACGCCTTCCTCTCTCCCCTCAGATCATGCACCCCCAATTTTCCGTCCCGGACTCCCTCCACGAACTGCTGCCGGTTCAGATACACGGATTCCCGGGAAATGCTCTCCCACTCCACCCTGTCGCAGAACTCCTTCAGATCCTGAAACCATGCGCGGCTTCCCCGGTCCGTCAGCTGCCGGTCCTCCGCGGAACCGTGAGCCGCGCCGACGCGTATCCGATATTTTTTCTTATCCCACTTTTCATAGAGAAGCCGGACAAACAGTTCCTCCATAGTCATCTGCCGCACACCGTACACATCCAAATCCGGAAGCACGCTGGTGATATAATTCAGCAGAATCCGATTGCTTCCCACAATATAAAAATCCTCCGGTCGGAACCGTTCCTCATAATTATAGAGAATATAGGATATCCGGTGCATGGCCACGGTAGTTTTTCCCGAACCGGCCACGCCCTGAACAATCAGGTTATGATAAGGAGTACAGCGGATAATCTCGTTCTGCTCCTTCTGAATGGTAGCCACGATCTCGCCCAGGACGGCCTGCTTGTTTTTGCCCAGATATTTCATGAGCAGATCGTCGTTGGCCACCACCTCCGTATCATAAAAATCCAGCAGCTTTCCCTCCTCGATCTCAAAGGTCCGTTTCATCTTCAGATCTATGGGAACCTCGCCCTCAGGAGAGAGGTAGGTGCATTTTCCCAGTCCGTTTTCATAATAGGCATTGGCCACCGGCGCTCTCCAGTCGATAACCAGATGATGAGCCGCATCGACGGAAATCCCTCCTTTTCCGATATAAAAGGACTCCATCTGATTCAGCAGCTCGTCCCGATAGACGATCCTGCCGAAATAGGGCTTCTGCAGCGCCCGCCTGTTGTGGGCCAGCGCCTGCTTCACATGCTCATGCATGGTAATGGTATTGCTCAAAATGGTATAAATCTCAGCGTCATTGTCGTGGTAATGCTCCAGCATCTCATCGATGTCCGCCTGCATCCGGCGTTCCTCCGCAGCATAATTTTCCACATTCTGCCGGACCAGCGACAGCGTCCGGCAGAGATTCTCTTCCTCCTCCCGCCTGGATACCCCTGTCAGCTGCATGTTTTCTTCCTCTTTTACAGTCATAAACTTCTCCGTTCCGCCGCCTTGCCGGCGGCCAAAATATAGAATCATTTTCCAGCTGTACGGCTCCGGGACAGCCCATAACCGCACAAAGGGATAACTTTACGGAACTCAGCGCTTTGTTCTGACTGTACTGTAGCAAACTTTTTGAAATTTTAATAGACTTTTTTTCTGCTATGTGGTATGATGAACATGCTTGGTTGAGCAAAAATCAAAGAAACATATGTTCGAAAAAATATATGGCATTATCAGAACCACCGGCAGATTCCGGTGGCTTTTTCTGTGTTTCTTCAGCCCCGGCCCTGTCCTGTAAATATTGTTCCGAACCGATAACAGCCGTTCCATCATTCAGGAACGGCTGCCTCATTTTACGTTATTTTATTTTCCGGCCCGGGCTGCCCGGAACGCCGGGAGCGCCGCTTTGCCCGCATCTGTAACGGGCTTCACCCATTTCCCGGAATACAGATGAATCTGCATAAGAATATACCGGACGGGCTCGTCGATATAGCAGCACATAAAAATCACCCAGTAAGGCATCTTCAGAAAGAAAGCGGTGCCGAGCACACAGGGCAGAACCATCAGATACATAAACACAATTTCCAGGACCGTCCCGTACACGGCGTCCCCGGAAGCACGGTAAGTATCATTCTGAATCCAGTTCCCCATCCGGATTACGGAAACCACCGCATAAATGATCAGCATTCTGGTTCCCGCCGCGTAGGACTCTCCCGACAGACTCATCGCCGTAAGGATGGGACGATGAATGCTCAGGATCAGCACATTCGCCATGAAGATCACGCCGCTGCACAGATACACCAGCCGCCTGGCCCGCTCATAGGCCGTTTTCAGCTCCCCGGCCCCCACGCAGGAGCCCACCAGAACAGAGGACGCATTGGAAAATCCGGCAAAGAATCCGATCACCAGGCCTTCCAGGGTCCGGAACACCGCCAGGGCCGCGATCACGTGCTCCGGCTGCCGGCCGAGGGTAATATTGATCACCATATTTCCCACGCCGATCAGTACCTCGTTGCAGATGATGGGAAAGCATTTTATAAAGTAGCCCTTCAGCTGCTCCCTGTTCCATTTAAAGTGTCCCCGCACATGAAAGAGGTAAGGATAACGGGTTTTGTATGCCAGAAGATAAATCGTAAGTACATTCACAGCCGCCGCACAGGTGGTAGCCAGTGCAGCTCCCCGGATTCCCATGGGTTTCAGACCGAAATGTCCGTAAATGAATACCCAGTTCAGAAAAATATTGGTTCCCACGGACGCGACAGAAGCGATCATGGGGATACGCACACGCTCTGTGGCACGCAGAAGGCAGCTCATGGCCATGGAGAAAATCTGCAGGAAATATGCCACACCCACAATCTTCAGATACTGAACGCCGATCTCCTGAATCGCCGTTTTATCCGTATATACTTTCATGATCAGTTCCGGGGCAAAGAGGGCCGCGCACCCAAAAACTGCCGCGACAGTCATCATGCACATCCAGGTCATCCCGTAGGACCTCTCGATTCCGTCGTCCTCCCTGGAACCCCAGTACTGAGCGATAAAAAGCATACCGCCTCCCACGAAGCCCCAGTAGCCGGAAAACATCAGAGAGGAAAACTGGGCGCAGAGCCCCAGCGCTCCCACGGACAGCTCTCCCAGGGGAGCCACCATCATGGTATCGATCATACTGGCCGTGGTAGTCAGAAGATTCTGCAGCGCCACCGGAATACCCAGGGCCGCCAGATTTTTCAAAAAAGATTTCCAGGGAAACCCCTGGTTTTTCTGTTCGTAACTCATGGAAACCTCCGCAAACAGGCATACAGCGCAGCATACGGCCACGATTCGTCACGCGGCCGTATCAGACAGATGAAAAAGCAGCTTCCACCTATTATAATCATACGCCTGCGAAATGTCTACCATAATTTCGCAAAAAATCCCCACAATGAAAGTTCATGAGAGCTATCGATGAAAACATTCGCAATCCGCTCATTTTTCTGCAAAAATGGCTTCTTGTTCATGTTTTGCGGGACAAATAGACATGAAAAAACATACAGGTATGTTTTTCATGTCCATTTGTCCCCAACATCATGAAATTGGACACAATGAAATTACGAAAAAATCCTCCAGTACAGAAAAATCAGCAGCAGGATATGCACCGCCAGGAAGAAGGGGATCAGAATCCGGAACTTCCACTTCCTGGTTTTGTGACGGAACAGATACATCCCCAGAACCGCCCCGGCAGAACCGCCTGCAGCGGCCAGAAGAAGCAGACGCTTTTCCGGAATACGCCAGCGGTCTTTCCTGGCATATCTTTTATCCAGACCATAGTTTACAAAGGTCACCAGATTTATAATCAGCAGATATCCCCACAAAACATACTGCAGCACAGAGGACTTCAGAATCCCGCTCAGCACTTCCAATTCCCTTTCCCCCTTTCTTTCCGCAGCCTCAGAAGAATGAATCATCTGCTGCCGCCTGCGAAAAAATAAAAAAAAACTTGAAAGCAAAACCCAAACGTGCTAAAATAAGTGAAAGAAAAGGAACAACCGCCCACAAAGTGGTCAGCCTCCCTTTCATTGTAGATATAAGCCTACCAGGACGGCCAAGTACAAGGTAGGCTTATTTATTTTTGCCTGTTATTCCTATCTATATAGGCAAGCAGTGCTATGAGAAACGTTCCGCCTAAAAAGAGAAGGCTTAAAACTTCATATGTACTCATTCGCACCACCTCCCTTCTCTTTCAAGTTAGGGAGGCTGCCACCCTGCAACACGATTGTTCCTGAAGGCATCATACCATAAGCCCTGTCAGTTTTCAACAAAAGCTGCAAGGATTCGTTCGACATTATCTGACGTTATCTGACAATTCTACCCTTTTACTCCTCCGCCGGTAATCCCGGCCACGATCTTCTCCGACAAAAACAGATACAGAATAAAGGTAGGCGTAAATATGATCATAATGGACGCAAACAGTCCCGCCCAGTCTCCCGTATAGGTCATGGACGTGATCATATTCTGCAGACCCATCGAGAGTGTCCGGATCTTATCATTTCCATTGGCAAAGATCAGCGCGATAAAATACTCGTTCCAGATATTCATGAAATTAAAAATCGTCACAGTGATGATTCCCGGCGACGCCATGGGCATCATGATCTTCCACATGGCCTTCCCCTCGGTGCAGCCGTCGATCAGCGCCGATTCCGCCAGAGAGCTGGGAACCGTGGCAAAAAAGGACGTCAGGAAAAACACCGTATAGGGAATATTCAGCGTGGTATACAAAATCACCAGCGTAATGAGATGTCCCACCAGATTTGCCCTGACAAACCAGCAGTAAACCGGAATGATCAGCATAACCTGAGGAATGCTCATCCCCACCACGAAAGAATTCAGCACCAGATTTCTCCCCAGAAACGTCTTTTTCGCAAGAATATAGGATGCCGGAGCGGAAATCAGAATGATCAGAGCGCAGGAAGCTCCCGTGATGCAGATGCTGTTGATAAAATAATGACTCACATTATTGTTCTTCCAGGAATCGATATAATTCTCAAAATGCAGTCCGCTTCCCAGAATATTATTGGAAAAGATCTCCCTTGTGGTGCTGAAGGACGCAAAAAGGATCCAGCCCAGAGCCGCGCCCCAGAATGCCACCCACAGAACCAGCGGCACATAGCGAAGCGCGCCCATCACCCTGCCCAGTGTCATACGACGATGCTTCTTCATCAGTATTCATACACCTCCTCCTTCAGCAGCCGGTTGATGGCAACGTGCACGATAAGCACGATCACTGCGATCATCACGCCCACCGCGGCTCCGCCTCCCGCATCTATGGCGCTGGCAGTACCGCTGCCTCCGAACACCTTGTCATACAGAAAGTATACCGGCGTCACCGTGATGGTGGAAATTCTGGTGGAGAACATTTTGGCCCAGGTAAAGAAATTCACCGCGCCGATGGTCCACAGAGTGAGAGCCGTGCGGAAGACATCCCGAATGAGAGGAAAGGTGATCCGCGTGAACTGCACCCAGGCCCCGGCCCCGTCGATCCTGGCGCTCTCGTACAGATCCGAGGGAATCCGTTCGATGCCCGCCAGAAAGATCAGCATGAAATACCCCACTGAACCGAACACATAGGACAAAAGCATGCCCCAGAACAGATATTTGGGGCTGGTCCAGTTGATCTTCGCCAGGGACGTCCAGCCCAGAGAGGTAAACAGAGTCTTCAGAAGACCGAATTTATTCTGAAACACATACTGCAGCCACATGGTGGCCAGCGCAACAGCATTGACCGTATTGGGCAGATAAATGGCGGAACGCCAGAATTTTTTCCCTTTGACGCCGGAGGCCAGGATCACCGCGTAAAACAGAGCAATGGCCAGCGTCAGAGCTCCGCCGATGAGCCAGATCCTCCAGATATTGTTCAGGGACGCCAGAAACACGCCGTTGCGGAACATACCGATATAATTATCCAGCCCCGCAAATTTCCACTCCGACACCGGACTGCTGATTCCCGGAATGACAAAAAAGCTCATCAGAATGGTTCTGATCAGCGGATAGGCAAAAATAATCAGAAAGCACAGCACTGCCGGGCCGAGATAGCCGGCCATAAATAAGCGTTCACGATGCTTCACCTTCACTCCTCCGTTTCCGTCTGTAAACACAATGGGGCTTTTCAGCCCCATTGCGCCAAACTGTTCTGTATTATGCCGCTTCTGTGCCTCACAGATCCGGACAGACGCCTTCATCCATCCTTAGTTCATCTGATCCGCGATCTCCTGTACAAATCCGTCGGCATCGATTTCTCCGGAGAGAAGCTTCGCGAAGGACGCGTTGGAAACAGCCTTCACCTCAGCGCTGATGGTGGACGCATAGCACCAGGGAACAGCCTTGGTGGCGGTCTCCATCAGAGTTCCGCAGTCCGCCAGTGATTCCGGCAGTTCCAGACCGTTGATCACGGGAATGCACTGGCATTTTTCCAGAAGATCCGTCTGAGTCTGAAGAGAAGTGAATTCCTCGATAAGCTTCACAGCGCCTTCCACGTTCTCAGCGGTCTTGGGAACTGCGTAGAACTGGCAGCCGGTCGTGTAGGTGGTGTAATCCTCTGTCGCCCCTTCGGGAGCCGGGAAAAACATGGCGCCCCACTCGAATTCGTCGCCGGTGATATCCGCCACTTCATTGGGCAGCCAGGAGCCGTTGTAATACATTGCGGTGGTTCCCATAGCAAACTCCGTGTTCTGAGCAGCCGGGAATACGAAGGAACCGGTGCCTTCCGCGAAATATCCCTTTTCCACCATCTCGCCGAAATCTTTGGCCATCTGGGCAACCGCAGGATCATCCCACAGAGGAGACGCGCTGTCGTTCATCATCTCTTCGATGGAGTCCGTTCCCATGATCATGCCCAGATAAGCGGTGTAGAGGCACTCCATATAAGCATCGTCAATCGTCATGGGCGCATATCCCGCATCCACAATCTTCTGGCAGCAGTCCATAAACTCCGCCCAGGTAGTGGGAAGGGCCTCGATGCCTGCCTCACGGAAGATTGCCTTGTTGTAGAAGATGGTTCCCACGAAGGGCTGCGCAGGAATGTAATACCAGGAATCCCCCGTGCTGGTAAAGCCCTTGGCAAAGCTTGCCATACCTTCGGAAATGGAAGCCTCAAAATCGGTGCCCGCCACATATTCCGTCAGATCGATGAGATAATCCTCTCCCAGCTGTCCCAGAATACGGTCATATCCGGACTCGATGATATCGATCACCGTGCCGGAGTCAATGCTGGTACGCATAATATCACGAACCTCACGGCCGGCCCAGTTTACTTCCACGGTATACTCCGGATTGTTTTCCTCAAAACGGGCGATGGCGTCCTTCAGTACCTCCGCCTGAGTCTCGTTCTCAGACCACTGCGCCCAGTAAACAACCTTCTGTTTGTCGCCGCCGTCCTCCGCAAACGCGGGAACCGTTCCCAGAACCATCGCTGCGGAAAGAGCCATTGCAAGAACCTTTGCTGCTTTGTTTTTCATGCCTGTAAATCCTCCTTCTTAAAATGTTTGTCCTTTGACTCTCCGATCATAAGAACGTATTCTCTCTGCCCGCATCGATGTCCGTGTAATCAAGCAACAGGCAGTAAAAAACGGGCTTTGACCGGAGAATCCTTTATCTTTCATCTTCTGCCAGAGAAGATAAAATTCAGAAAATAACATTTCTTTGCTTTCCTGTCTGAACCGCTTCGGTACTCTCTTCCTGACGCAGATGCAGTCAGCTGTATATGAACTCCAAAATCTTCTCTTCCGGTTTTCCCTCCAAAAGCCTGACTTTTCAGCATCTCCGAATCTACAGAATCTTCGCTCCCGGCTTCCCTCCGAAAACCCGATTTTCAGCATTTCCAAATCTACAGAATCCTCGCTTTCAGTTTCCCCTCCGAAAACCCAAACTTTCAGCATCTCCGAATCTACGGAATCCTCACTTCCAGTTCCCCCTCCGGGCATATAAATTTTCCCCGTGCCCCGGAAACAGAGCACGGAACACCCTTAAACACACGCCACTTTCCCGGCTTCTCCGGCCGGACCCCCAAAAGATAAGCGCCATAGAGATAAACCGGTACGCTGCTCCAGGCATGGCAGAGACTGCCCGCCCGCTCAAAATCCTCCGCGCCCAGATCCGTCTCCCAGAAGGCAGAAGCCCCCTGATAAAGCATGGCCCCCCATCGGTCAGCCACTTCTTCAAACACCTGATCCCCGTATTTTTCCGGCTCCTGCAGCAGTGCTTCGTATCTGAAAATGCTGGCGGACATGCTCACAGGAACGAACTCTCCTCCCGCAAGCCTCTCCCGCAGTGCCTCCCGACGTTCACGGGGAACCGCCTCCGTATAAAGCGCCAGAGCCTGAACCAGCTGCGCATACTGTACCTGACATCCGTCCCTTATAAAGCTTGCATACGCTTTTTCCCGAGGATTCCAGAAATTTTCCAGTCCTTTCGTAATTACCCGGATCTCTTCCTCCAGCTCCGGTGGCTTCCTGTCCAAATAAGCGTACAGCAGCTTCATTCTCTGAAGAGCCAGAAGATAAAACAACTGCAGGGGCGCTTCCGCAGAAGGCGGAAGCATCTCCGTCCTCTCGATGGGAGTCCCCTCCAGAAGAGGTCTCCACTCATAAAAGTTCCAGTACTGAGGCTCCTGGAAATTCCACACCATACCGTCCCGCACATGATCGTGTACCGTCCGGAGAATCCGCCCGGCCACAGGCAGCATTTCCGCCCCGAAGGCCGCATCCCCGCTGTAACGGCAGTACTCCTCCAGCTCCACCAGAAACATCAGAGAAAACGCAGGAATATCCACATTCACTCTGGCGGGAGCGCACAACTCCAGCAGACCGTCCTCTCTCTGGGACAGAGCCAGAAGCTTCAGATTCGCCCTGGGCTGCTGAAATTCACCGAAAGCATAATATCCGAACAGCATCTGATTCCGGGAATCAAAGGCGTACAGCGCCTGCTCCCTCCAGGGACAGTCTTCGTAGTGCTCGTGCAGGCAGCACCGAAGCGTATATTTTGCCACATCATAAATACGATTGTGAAGGTGATCCGTACAGCGGAATGCTCCATCTCCCTCAAAAGGATAGGAAACTGTCCGCAGACCGGCATAATGGACAATCACCTCATGACTGTGTATCAGTAACTGTAAATATCGTCCCCCCAGCCGGTGGAAACGATGAACAAAAGCTTCTCTTTTCCCTTCGCCGAACTGAGAATAGACTGACGAATCCTGAAAAAGGCAGCCATGAGAAGAATGTTCAGAAATATCTTTCTCTCCCGGTGCTTCCCACCGAAACGTAAAGTGCCGTCCTCCCACATCCGTGCGAACCCGAAGATCCTCCAGGTGCTCTCCGTAGCTGACATCCACTGGAGACGGCTCCGGACAAACCATATCCAGGTCCAGATATCCCACAGTCTCCTCTCCAAGGTCAAAGATCAGATAGATGCCATCCTGCTCCTGAGAAAAAAAACGGACGCCTTTTTCAGATGGAAACCAGACACCCGGCAGCGAAGCAATATCCATCAGGGCAAAGCCTTCCCCGCTCTTTTCTTCTCCGGATACATACTCCCCGGTCCGCACTCCGGATCGTGCCGGTTCCTCCGCCGTGAGCCCCGCAAGCTCTCTGAAATGAAAACCCGCATACTGGGACAGACCGCTCTCATGCTCCGTAAAAACGCCCTGAGAAATAAGACGGACTTTTTTCCTCGGCCCCTGTTTCAGTTCTTTCACGGGCCTTGCGGTAAATGTACAGTCCTTATCCACTGTCACTGCGCTTTCCCAAAATGCCCTCTCTTCCCGGCTCTCCGAATGAATTTCTCCCGGCTCTGTCCCCGGCGGAGACGCACTTTCCAAACCTTCATATATAAAGCCGTACCCCAGCTGCGGAGTCACCAGAGGCACCTCCCCGCTGCGGTATCCGGGCATCAGACGGGCTTTCGTCTCCTTCCCGCTGGCGCAGAGCAGACTGCCCCGCTGCCACAGCTCGAAACGCAGACCGGGCAGTTCCTTCCGGGTTACGGCACTGTCCTTTCCGGGATACAGCACCTGAACCTCCAGCACCCCCTCCTCCCTCTCAGCGGCCGGCTCCAGAGAAATCACCTGCACGGATTTATAAAAGGGATAATCGGGATACTGAGTGGAAGGAACATACTCTCCATTGATATAAACCGCATACTGTCCCTCCGCACTGATATGCAGCTCCATGGATCCCTCACCCTCCGGATGAAACTCCTGACGGAACTGTACATAGCAGTTCACCCCGGGAGCTCCCTCCAGCCATATCCAGTTTGACAGATCAGAAAACAACTCCCTCAAGACGTCCCTCTCCTTCTGTTGATTTTCAATATCACTTCCGCGGCACAAAACTGCCGGCAGCTGCTAACGGGCGCAGCATACGGACAATTGCAGAGTGAATTCTCTTAAATACTGTAATGTCTCATAATCATCCTATAATATCTGCCTGTATTTTTCATCATTGTATATATTTTACAAATTACATCTAATTTATCTGTCATTTATCTATAATTTAGCACAATTCACGGCTGCAAAAAAGACTCTTATTTGATAATTTCTGGCAAAAAAGTGTCCTCTCTTGATATTTTACAATTCTTTTGATACAATAATACAAAATCTCATTCTTTTTCATGTATCTGCATCCGGAAGTCCATGCATCACACGATGCTGCACAGGCTCCCGATGCGGAACAGTACCTTCCTCACATCCTGTTTTACAATAAATTTGCGGGGTTCCCATGATAAACGAACATACTTTAGAACAGCTAAAAGCAATCTCAGAACAGCAACAGACTTCCGGAAATGAAAAAACCGAGAGCGCCATCCTCCTGTCCGCGGACGCCTGCTCCGGACATTTCTCCGACCAGCCGAGAAGCGAAATCGAGACGGTCTATGTCTGTGCCGGAATGATCACCTGCCTGTCCAGCGAGACCACCCTCCAGGTCCGCGCCGGAGAGCTTTTGTTCCTCAACCCCGATTTTCCCTGCCAGATCTGCGGCACCGGCCATCGGGACATCGCTGTCAGCTTTCTGATCTCCCCGGATTTCGCCGGTCACATGCTCACCTTCATCGGAGGCGGGCAGTCCCCTCTGGGGCTTTTCCTCATGGACTGTCTTTTCCGGCAGAATCAGGGACCCGGCTATCTCTGCTTCCAGGCCTCCGGCATCGTCCAGATCCAGAATCTGGCAGAAAACCTGCTGCTCACTCTGCTTCTGCCCTCCCCGGGATCCGCCAGGATCAGTGAGATGACCTTCTCCCTCCTCTGCCTGGAGCTTCTGGAGCATACGGAAACCATCTATCATGACAAACAGGCGGAACTGATCCCCAGAATGCTGGACTACATCGACGGCAACTACACCGAAGGAAAACTGATGGACGCGGCAGGACTCCTGGACTACGACGTAAGCATTCTCTCCAGGGAAATCCGCCGTCAGACAGGGCAGACCTTCACCGATCTCATTCAGAAAAAACGGATGACCCAGGCCGCCGCTCTCCTTCGCACCACCTCCCTCACCGTGGAAGCCGTCTCCCGCTCGGTAGGCTACGAAAACGTCAGCTATTTCCATCGTCTCTTCCGCCGCACCTTCGGCATGACACCCCGACAGTACCGGACAGAGAAAACATGACCCCTGTGAATTCGTCCCGCAGAGCCCGCATCGCCGGCAGGCAAACCGCACAGCCTGTCTGCATCCGTACGAATCCTGTGTTCTGCGCAGATTTCCCCGGCCCGTGAAAAACAGCATGCGCGCAAAATTGACTGCAAACATAAGCACCAAAATTGATCGCAAATTTTACATAATTCTTGCAAAAAACAGTAGAAAAAATTGTAAAGTTCTAGTAAAATGGGTGTTAAGTTTCGGTTAAAAATTTTGTTTCCCAGTAAAACCGGCAAATAACTTTTTCTTTTACGGGTGAGGAAAATATGAACATATTTAATGTGATCACACTTTTAGGCGGACTTGCAATGTTTCTCTACGGAATGCGCATCATGGGAGACGGCCTCAAGGAAAGCTCCTCCGGCACGCTGAAAAATGCTCTGGAAAAGCTGACCAATACCCCTGTGAAAGCATTTCTTCTGGGTTTGGGAATGACTGCCATCATCCAGTCGTCCACAGCAACCATCGTCATCACCTCCGGTCTCGTAGGAGCCGGAATCATTTCCCTGCATCAGTCTCTGGGCATCGTCATCGGAGCGAATGTAGGAACCACCGTCACCGGACAGATCATCCGGCTTCTGGATCTGGATTCCTCAGGCACTTCCTTTTTACAGTTTTTTAAACCGTCCACCCTGGCGCCCCTTGCCCTCATCGTGGGCATCATCATCATTATGGGCTGGAAAAGCAAGGGATCCGGGAAGATCGGGCAGATCGTCATCGGCTTCGGCATCCTGTTTTCCGGCCTCCTGAACATGACGGACGCAGTGAGCACCCTCACGGAGAGCGGTCTGATCGAACGGCTCTTTTCGGAACTGGGAAACAATCCTCTGATCGGGTATACCATCGGAGCGGCGGTGGCCTTTGTGCTCCAGAGCTCCTCCGCCACCATCGGTATCCTGCAGGCCTTTTCCACCTCAGGCCAGCTGACCTTCGGCGGGATCTACGCAGTGCTGGTGGGCATTTACCTGGGAGACTGCGTAACCACAGCCATCGTGTGCAACATCGGGGCAAAACCCGACGCCAAACGGGTGGGAATCATCAATATTTTATACAATCTCTGCAAGTCCTTCCTGATCCTGGTCACCGTCACCATCATCCACAGGCTGGGCCTTCTGGACGGCATCTGGAACAGCGTGATCCACTCCGGAGGCATTGCCAACACCAACACCATTTTTAACCTGGCCTGCGCGCTGGCGCTGTTCCCGGCGCTGAACACCTTTGAACGGCTGGGCCACAGGTTTGTAAAGGACGAGCCCGCGGCCGCAGGAAAGCACGACGAACTTCTGGACGCTTTAAGCCCCGTATTTTTCAGCACGCCGGCGCTGGCCTTCGGCCGCTGCTACGACGCCCTCCTGGTCATGTACGAAATGGCCAGAACCAATATCAGCCGCGCTTTTGACGTGGTTGCCGACTACGATGAAAAAAAAGCGGAACAGATCGTGGAAGACGAAAATTACATCGATACCATGGCCGACCGCATCAGCAATTATCTCATCCAGATATCCGCCCACATCACCGCGCCCTATCATCTGGAAATCATGAACCATTACTATTCCGCAGCCACGGAGTTTGAACGCCTCAGCGATCACGCCATGAATATCTGCGAGATCGGCACCGCACTCCGCGACCGGAACATGTTCTTTTCCAACGCAGCGCTGGAGGAGCTGAAGGTGATCCGTGAACTCATCGGAACCATTCTGGATTACTGCAGTGAAGCGTTCAAAAAGAGAAACGCAGACGCCGCCCGCCACATTGAACCACTGGAGGAAGTGGTGGACGATATGGTAAACTCCCTGAAGGACAACCACCTGGAACGTCTCCGCACAGGAGCCTGTTCCATCTTTACAGGAACAGAATACCTGAACCTGCTCACAGAGGTGGAACGCATCTCCGACGTCTGTTCCAACATCGGCGTGGCCACCATCGCCCGGGCGAATCCGGAGCTGAAGCACCAGGTGCACGATTATGTGTCCATGCTCCATTCCGGAAGAGACGAGGAATTTAACACGGAATACCAGGGCGCTCACGACAAATATTTCCATCTCCTCAGACCCGAGGAGAAAGAGCCGGAAAAACAGGCATAAAAAAGGGGGACTGCCGCAACATGCGGACGAAGCACAATATACCACAAATGGCAATATATTGCGCCGTCACGCAGACTGCGGACAGTCCCTTTACTATTTTGTCCGGCTATGGAACCGGTGGCCCAGAAAAACTTCTTTTTCTGAACGGCTGTGAAACCGACGGTCCGGAAGAACTTCTTTTTCTGAACGGCTGTGAAACCGGCGGCCCGGAAGAACTTCTTTTTCTGAACGGCTGTGAAACCGGCGGCCCGGCGCATCCGGGCCGACCGTTTAGCTGTGGGAGAAATCCGGCGTTCCCATAAGGTTATAAGGAGTCACCTGATATACATAATAATTCAGCCAGTTTGTATAAAGATTATTCGCATGAGCCCGCCACATCAGCAGCGGCGGAATGGAGGGATCATCCCCCCGGTAATAGTTCTCCGGAATGTGGATGGGAAGCCCTTTTCCCACATCCCTCTTATATTCTCCGTCCAGAGTAATGCGGTCATATTCCGGATGCCCCATGACAAAAATCTTCCGACCCTCGTCGGACATGGCCAGAAACAGTCCCGCCTCCTCCGACTCCGCCAGAACAGTCAGTTCTTTACACCGGTGAATATCCTCTATGGGAACCTCCGTGTGACGGGAATGAGGAGCCAGAAACATATCGTCAAAGCCCCGCACCAGAGGAATTTTCCGATTCAGCACCTTATGCCAGAACAAACCGAACATCTTTTGGTCCAGCGGCCGCTTCTGCAGTCCGAAATGATGGTAAAGCCCTGCCTGGGCCGCCCAGCACAGATAAATGGTGGAGGTCACATGAGTGGTGCTCCAGTCCATAATCTCTGTCAGTTCCTGCCAGTAATCCACCTCTTCAAACTCCATCTGCTCCACAGGCGCGCCGGTGATGATCATCCCGTCAAATCTCTGCCCCTTCAGCTCCGAAAAGGTCTGATAAAATTTGTTCAGGTGGCTCCTGGAGGTATTTTTTGCCTGATGGCTCTCCACCGCCATGAAAGTCACGTCCACCTGCAGAGGAGTGTTGGACAGAGAGCGGAGAAGCTGCAGCTCCGTCTCCTCCTTCAGGGGCATGAGATTCAGAATCAGAATCTGAATGGGACGAATGTCCTGATGCATGGCCCGATTCTCATCCATCACAAAAATATTTTCTCTTTCCAGAATTTCCCGAACGGGCAGATCCCGCTGTATTTTAATCGGCATAATATCCTCCTTTTAACATGCTTTTACGCCTGAGTCCTCAATACCGACGGCTGTCGGGCGTCACCGTAAATAAAAGCCTCCTGTGTACAGATATCTCCACCAGGCGGCAGATTTTTCCTCCTGAGAAATGGAGAACATTGAAAAAGCATCATGACGTCATGAATTCACCAGCTTCAGGAACTCCTCCTCCGACAAAATCGGAATCCCCAGCTCCCGAGCCTTCTTATTTTTAGACGAATTGGAAGTAACGTCATTATTAATGAGATAACTGGTTCTGCCGGTCACAGATCCCGTCACCTTGCCCCCCAGGGATTCGATGAAGGCTTTTGCCTCATTGCGGTTGGCAAAATGCTCCACACTCCCGGTAATGACAAAGTTCATCCCCGCAAAAATCTGCTCTCCCGACTGTACCTCCCGCTTCAGAACCAGATGGGACAGCAGGTGGTCCAGCTTCCGGTTATTCTCCTCATTGTCAAAATAATCCGCCAGATTCCCGGCGATCACCGGGCCGATTCCCTCAATATCGGCGATCTCCTCCCTGCCGGCACTGCGGATCTTCTCCAGATCATCATCAAAATGCCGGCAGATCACTTTGGCATTGGCAAGACCGATATTGGGAATTCCCAGACTGTAGATCACTTTTGCCAGGGTAGTCTCTCTGGCCTTTTCCAGACTTTTTTTCAGATTTTCGAAGGATTTTTCCCCGAATCCCTCCATCTGGACGATCTCGTCTCTGTGCTTCTCTATCTCAAAAATATCCCCGAAATCATGAATAAATCCTCTGGCGATAAACTTCTCCAGAGTGGCCTCGGAAAGCCCGTCAATATTCATGGCGTCCCTGCTGACAAACAGGGTGAAGGATTTGATCTTTTTGGCCTCGCAGTCGGGATTCATGCAGTACAGGGCCTCCACATCATTTTCCCTGCGGATCCTGGCCTCCCGGCCGCACACGGGACAGACCTCCGGGATGGGAAGATTCCCGCTTCTGGTAAGATTTTCCGCGATCTGGGGAATGATCATATTGGCCTTGTAGACCTGAATGGTATCCCCGATTCCCAGCTGCAGTTCCTTCAGTATACTCACATTGTGGACGCTGGCCCGGCTCACCGTAGTGCCCTCCAGCTCCACCGGTTCGAAGATGGCCACCGGATTGATCAGCCCCGTGCGGGACGGACTCCACTCCATCTCCACCAGGCGGGTCTCCCGGATTTCATCCGCCCATTTGAAAGCGAAGGAATTTCTGGGAAATTTGGCCGTAGACCCCAGGGAATCTCCGTACGCAATATCATCATAAAGGGCCACCAGACCATCCGATGGAAAATCATTGGTCTGAACGGCGCCGGCAAAGTAATCCATGGCCTCATCCAGCGTATCCGCGGTCACCATCCGGTACTCCACCACCTGGAAGCCCTGAGACCGCAGCCACTCAAACTGGTATTTCCGGGAGTTGTGCATATCCACGCCCTCCGCCGACACCAGCATGAACGCGTAAAAACGCACGTTTCTCCTCGCCGTGATCTCATTGTTCAGCTGCCGGACAGAACCGCTGCAGAGATTCCGGGGATTTTTATACCTGGCGTCCACATCTTCGATGGATTCATTAATCCTCTCAAAATCCGAGTAGGTGATGATGGCCTCCCCGCGGAGCACCAGCCGTCCCTGATAAGGGATTTTCAGAGGAATATTGACAAACACCCGGGCGTTGTTGGTGATCACCTCTCCCACCGTGCCGTTCCCCCGGGTAACAGCCTTGGCAAGCTCTCCTTTTTCATAGGTAAGAACAATGGTCAGTCCGTCCAGCTTCCAGGACAGCAATGTCTCATGATTCCCCACAAACTCCCGCAGGGTCTCTCTGTCCTTGGTCTTGTCCAGAGAGAGCATGGGACTTTCGTGAGCCTCCCTGGGAAGGGAATCCAGAGACTCATACCCCACGCTCACGGTGGGACTCCCCGCCAGAACGGTGCCGGTCTCCTCCTCCAGGGCCCGGAGCTCATCATAAAGCTGATCATATTCCAGATTGCTCATGATTTCTCTGTCTTCCTGGTAATATGCCCTGGCGGCCTGATTGAGCCGCTCTATAAGGGCTTTCATTCGATCTATGGATGTGTCCATGATGTCCTCCTGTTTCTGCTGCGGTTTCACCGGCAATGACGGGCGGCCGGCCAGAGTCTCACTGAATCTGACCGATGGTTCGGCACAGGCTGAGCTGGCTTGGGACCGCTGATTCGGCGCTGGCACCGCCGGCTTTTCGCCTTATTCAACCCGAGTTGCGGCAGGTTTGCACATTAATTCAGCATAGTTTGCGGCAGGTTTGTGCACCGATTCAGCACAGTCTGCACTAACTTTGCTCACCGATTCAGTACAGTCTGCACTAACTTTACTCACCGATTCAACACAATCTGCACTAACTCTGTTCACCGATTCAGTTCGATTTGCCCCGGCACTATCACTCTGTTTCATCCGGATAACGCCGCCCCGGATACTCGCCAGCGTCAGAATCCCCCAGCATCCGCTCCAGTTCCTCCCGCTCCTGACGGGTAATCTCCCGGAAGCCTCCCTCCGGAATGCCGTCCAGGGAGAGATTCATAATCCGTATTCTCTTTAAGGACGTCACCTGATAACCAAAATATTCACACATCCTGCGAATCTGACGGTTCAGTCCCTGGGTCAGGATAATACGGAAACTCCGTTTCCCCGTGGCTTCCACAAAGCACGGCCGGGTCACCGTGTCCAGAATGGGAACTCCGGAACGCATTCCTTCCAGAAACTCTTTCCGAACAGGCCGGTCCACCTCCACCAGATACTCTTTTTCGTGATAATTTCTTCCCCGGAGGATGCGATCCGCCAGATCCCCCTGATTGGTCATCAGTAAAAGCCCCTGAGAATCTTTGTCCAGTCTGCCCGCCGGGTACACCCGAACGGGGTAGTTCAGATACTCGGTGACTGTCGTCTCATCGCGCTGCTTTTTCGTGCTGCACACAATTCCCCGGGGCTTATGAAAGAGAAGAAGAACTTTCCGTTCTTCCCTCGCAGCGCTCTTCCCGTCCAGACGCACATCGTCCCCCGGTTTCACCTTTTCTCCGGGGAGCGCCGTCCGGCCGTTGACGGTTATCCGTCCCGCTTCAATCAGCCGATCCGCTTCCCTGCGGGAACACAGTCCCGCCTGGCTGAGATATTTATTAATTCGAATGGATGTTTCTTCCCGATTCTCACCTGTCGTATGTTTTGTCTCCTCCAAAAATCTGCGCCTCCGGTTTTCTGTCTTTCCCGAAACTCTGTTGAGCCGATTCATCTTCTGAAATGCTGCACCCAACAATTATATCGGTTTTCGATAGGATGCGCAACCGTAAGTTTACGCCGCCGGTCTATTTTTTCCTGTTTCACTTTTTCCTGTTTCCTGTTTCCCTGTTAGTTTTCCTGACAAAACGTGACAAAATATTGTTACCGGAAAAGTACAGACGCTTACGGTTTAGAAGACTGATGGACTGCAATATTATAATCTGAATGATTGAGTTTATAAAATCTGATTGATTAAAAGGTTATAATTTGAATGATTAGAATTGAAGATCCGATGGATTGCGGTATGTCATATCGTAGGTGCTGCAGAAGATGGCGTAGTGCAATATAACAGTTTTTCTGCTATACCGCATACGCCATAACCTGCAGGATTCTTTATCGTATCGTTTCAATCTGCACCCTTCCGGCAATTCCTCTGTTTGTAACATCTGCACGAAAAGAGCCATTTTCGACGAGACAGGCTCTTATCATAGAAACCGTCTTATCCCTCAATGGCATTTGTACATCCATTTAGATTCTGAAGCTCCCGGAGTTTTCTTTTCAATTCATCCATCTGCGCATATGCACTCTTTAACTGTTCTGCCTGTTCTTTCAGCTGTTCATCTTTTCCTTTCAGCTGTTCTGCCTGTTCACTCAGCTGCTCATCTTTTCCTTTCAGCTGCTCCGCCTGTTCGTTGAGCTGCTCTGCCTGCTCATCAAGCTGCCTGTCTTTTCCTTTCAGCTGCTCCGCCTGTTCATTAATATGCTCCTGCATTTCATCGATCATATACTGTACCGTACCTTCATCCAGTTCCAG